>NZ_JAKRNG010000007.1:0-111975 GCF_022347125.1 Helcobacillus sp. ACRRO | reverse complement strand
GCGTCACCCGAATGGTGGAGGAGGGCGCCCGCGCAGCCCGCCGCGGGTCATCGATGACCTCGATCCTGCCGCCGTGCAGCGTCACCGCCCATCGCGCGATCGCCAGCCCCAGCCCGGTGCCGCCGGAGCCGTCCAGAGCCGCCTCTCCGCGCTCGAACCTTCCGAACACGCTCGCGCGGTGCTCCTCGGCGATGCCGGGACCCTCATCGCGCACTTCGATGCACACGCCGTCGACCCCCGGCCCGAAGGCGCCCTCGGTGAGGAACGCGATCACGGAGATGCTGCCGCCGGCGGGGGAGTGGCGGGAGGCGTTGTCCAGGAGATTGGAGAACACCTGCCGGATGCGCTCCGGGTCAGCGGCGATGCTCAGGTCCGCCGGCTGCACATCCACCGACCAGTGCACATCGCGCCCCTGGACCCGGGCCGCCAGCCTCGCCGTGTCCGTGACCTCATGCAGCAGCGGTGTGAGCTCGATCTGCTCTGTCTGCAGATCCGTCACCCCGGCCTCCAGCCGGGAGAGATCCAGCAGGTGGTCCACGAGGCGGGACAAGCGCTCCGTGGCCTGCAGCGTCACCTCGAGGTTCTCCGGTGTCACCGGGGTCACCCCGTCGGCCAGGTTCTCCAGCTGGCCGCGCAGTGCGGCGACGGGGGTGCGCAGCTCGTGGGAGACGTTCGCGACCAGCTCGCGGCGCATCCGGTCGGTCTGCTCCAGATCCGCGGACATGGTGTTGAACGCGTCGGCCAGCTGCCCGACCTCATCGCGGGAGCGAGTGGTGACGCGGCGCTCGTAGTCCCCCTGCGCCATGGCGCGCGCCGCCGCCGTCATCTCCCGCAGCGGTGAGGTCATGCCGCGGGCGAGGACCTGGGTGACCGCAAGGGCGGCCAGGACCGTCAGCGGGATCATGATGATCGCGTTCAGGCCCGTCTTCGACCCCACCCACGCGATCGCGGCGGCGACCAGCACGGAGACCCCCACGAGGACGCCGAGCTTCATCTTGAACGACTGGAACCCCTGCAGCGGGGTGGGCAGCTGTTCGGAGCGGCTCACTGCTCCTCCGCCGCCTGCGGCACCTCGAGCGCATAGCCGACGCCGTGGACGGTGCGCACCAGGTCGCTGCCGAGCTTGCGGCGCAGCGCCTTCACATGCGAATCCACGGTGCGGGTTCCGGTCGCATCCACCCAGTCCCACACGTCCTCGAGCAGCTGCTCGCGCGAAAGGACCGTTCCGGGCGCGTTCGCCAGGCACAGAAGAAGGTCGTACTCGGTCGGGGTGAGGTGGGCGAGCTCCCCGCCGCGGGTCACGCGGCGCGAGGCACGGTCCACCACGAGGTCGCCGAGGGTGAGGGTGGTCTGCGCCGCCGGTTCCTGCTCCGCGGCGCCGAGCCGCTGGACGCGCCGCAGCAGGGCCTTCAGACGCGCCACGAGCTCGCGCATGGAGAAGGGCTTGGTCATGTAGTCGTCGGCGCCGACGCCGAGGCCGACCAGCATGTCGGTCTCGTCATCGCGGGCGGTGAGCATGAGCACGCCGAGGTTCTGGTCATCTCCGATGCGGCGGCACAGTTCGAGCCCGTCGAATCCGGGCAGCATCACATCCAGCACCACCAGGTCGGGCTTCAGCTGCTGGATGGCCGCCAGGCCCGTCGGTCCGTCGTGGGCGATGCGCACCTGCCAGCCCTCCGCGGAGAGACGGTCGGCGATGGCGCGGGCGATGGCCGCTTCGTCCTCAACGACGATGACGCGAGGAGCTGCTGTGTCCGTAGATTCCATGCCCACAAATGTAGGCCGCGGCCCGAACACCCAGCTGTGAGGGGAGAGGTCGACGGATGCCGACCACCTGTGGGGCCGGAGCCCGTCGGCGAATCCCACAGAGCAGACGGCGGCGACGACCCTATACTCGATGCCACGATGAACGACATATGCGACCCGAATCCTCTCCCGTCGTCCAGACCGGCCCTGAGCGGTGATCAGGGCCGATGATGACCTGGCTCCTGCTGCTTGCCGGTGTCCTGCTGACGCTCGGCACCGCCCTGTTCGTGGCGGCCGAGTTCTCCCTGGTGGCCCTGGACAAGCACACCGTGGAGAAGGCCGCGGCCGACGGCGACACCGGCGCGAAGGGTGTTCTGTCCGCACTCACTCATCTCTCCACGAACCTCTCCGGCGCTCAGGTGGGCATCACCATCACCACGCTTCTGTTCGGCTTCGCCGTGCAGCAGCCGTTGACTGACCTGATCACGCCCGGTCTCGGCGCCGTCGGCGTCCCCGAGGGGCTCAGGGCCGCCATCGGCGTGGCGCTCGCGATGATGATCAGCTACGCGTTCTCCATGGTGGTGGGGGAGCTGATCCCGAAGAACCTCGCCATCGCCGTGCCGTACCAGACGGCCCGCGTGGTCGCACCGCTGCAGCACGCGTTCACCGTTGCACTGCGGCCCGTCATCATCATGTTCAACGCGACCGCGAACTTCTTCCTGCGGCTGATGAACATCGAACCGCAGGAGGAGCTCAGCAGCGGCCGCTCACCCGCGGAGCTCGACTCCCTCGTGCGGCATTCGGCCCGTGCCGGCACCCTGGACCGCGCGACCGCGGTGCTGCTGTCCCGCACCCTGCAGCTGCGCGAACGCGAAGCCGCCGACGTCATGACCCACCGCGGGAAGATGCTGTCGATCGGCGTCAGCGCCACCGCCGAGGACGTCCTCGCGCTCACTCGGAAAACCGGACACTCCCGCTTCCCCGTCATCGAGGACAGCGAGGACGATGTGGTCGGCATCATCCAGGTGCGTCAGGCCGTCACCGTGCCGCGCGAGCAGCGCCGCACCACGACGGTCCGGGAGCTGATGAGCGAAGCGCTGCGCATTCCGGACACCGTGCCGCTGGACTCCCTGATGGTGGACCTGCGCGAAGCGGGTGCCCAGCTCGCCGTCGTGATCGACGAGTACGGCGGCACCGCCGGCATCGTCACCCTCGAGGACGTGATCGAAGAGATCGTCGGCGAGGTCAGCGACGAGCACGACGATGACGAGCCCGAGCGCTTCGTGGAGAACATCGACCACTGGCAGGTGTCCGGTCTGATGCGCCCTGACGAGATCCGCCGCGAAATGGGCATCCTCATCGAGGAGTCCACCGAGGTGGACACCGTGGGCGGCATCGTCATGATGCACCTCGGGCGCATCCCGGCTGTGGGCGACACCGTGACGGTCGGCGGCGTTCGGTACGACGTCCTCGCGATGGACGGCCGCCGCATCGACTCGCTGCGGCTGACCGTGCTCGACCCCGGGGTGCTCGCACACCGCGACCGCGATGCTGAGGAGGAGGCCGAATGAGCTCGACAGTCTCCCTCATCGTGGGCCTGGCGATGCTGCTGGGCAACGCGTTCTTCGTGGCTGCCGAGTTCGCGGTGATGAGCGCCCGGCGCAGCCAGCTCGAACCGCTGATGCAGGAGGGCCGGCGCGGTGCCCGCACCGCCATGTGGGCGATCGAGCACGTCTCGATCATGCTCGCCACCGCCCAGTTCGGCGTCACCATCTGCTCCGTCACCCTCGGTGCGGTGGCGGAGCCGGCGATCGCCCACCTGCTGGAGCCGATGTTCGTGCGCTTCGGAGTGGCGGCTGGGCTCGTCCACCCGATCTCGTTCGCCATCGCGCTGCTCATCGCCTCCTACCTGCATGTGGTGTTCGGCGAGATGATCCCGAAGAACATGTCGATCTCCCTGCCGGTTGGGTCGGTGCTGCTGCTCGCCTGGCCGCTGCGCGTGTTCTCCCTGCTGTTCGCTCCGGTGATCTGGGTGCTGAACACGGTGGCGAACATGGTGCTGCGCGTTTTCGGGGTGGAGCCGCGTGATGAAGTGGAGAGCGAGTTCACCGCTGATGAGATCGCTGCGATCGTGGACGAGTCCAGGCGCGAGGGCCTGCTCGTGGACGACCAGGGCCTTCTGGCCGGAGCGATCAACTTCTCCGACCACACAGCGCGTGAAGTCATGGTGCCGATGGAAGAGGTCGTCACCGTCCCCTACGGCGTCACCCACGCCGAGTTCGAGGACATCGTCGCCGAGACCGGGTTCAGCCGTATCGGTGTGCGCAACGACGCGGGTGACCTGGTGGGGTACCTCCATCTCAAGGACGTGATCCTGCCGCCGGATGCGAGCGACGCCGATTACCGCAGGGTGATCTCGCCGGGCCGGGTGCGGGCGGTGGTGTCCGTTGCGGATGACGACGAGATCGAAGAGGCGCTGCGGGCCATGCAGTACAACGGCGCGCATCTCGCCCGTGTGGACTCCGCCGGTGCCCGCAGCGTGGGCGCCGTGTTCCTGGAGGATGTGCTGGAGGAGCTCGTGGGTGAGGTCAAGGACGTCATGCAGAAGCACGGCGGTGCGGCCAACGGCTGATCGGCATGGCCGTCACCTGCAGACCGGGAATGCCGTCAACGGCTGACCGGGAGGGCGGTCGACGGAAGCCGACGACGGTTCGATGGGGAGTCGTCCCCGAATCCGACCCGAAATTCCTGTGATGCGGTCAACAGTGATTGTTTCGGAACGGGCACGAAAACAGTGTTCTGATCTTCGGAGTTTCCCGTCCTGCACAGGCCTCGGCAAAGACTTGGCAATGAAGGGCCTGGAGGGTGCCTGAGGAGTCTGGGAGCTTCCTACGATTGAACGCGGCTTGAACGGAAGGCGCCGGGGTGATGGATTCACGGACCGGCGTTGGACCCCCGCAGACGATCGGAAGGAAGGGTGTCGACATGGGAAAGCGTCGCGCTGATGGCCCGGCACAGATCCGGCCGCTGCAGCCCGCCCCGCGCGGTCTGCACCGGGGCACCCGCACTGCCTCGGTCGCCGTCGCCAAGGCGAGCGCACTGAGCACCTTCGCGGTCGCCACCATCGCCCTTCCCCTGGCGACCTCCTCCACCGGCGCGTTCGGCATCGCCGCGTCGAACGCCAGCACGTCCGAGCAGGCGCCGGCCGGAGCTGCACCCGGTGCTGCACAGGCCGCCCCTGCAGTCGGCGCTCCTGCTGCCCCGGCTGCTCCCGCTCCGCAGGCGATCCCGGCCGTCAGTGCCGGAGCTGTGGAGGACACCGCCGTTCTGGAGACCGGCGCGGCCGATTTCTCCGTGGACGAAGCGCCGACTGAGGCTGAGGTTGCGGCAGCCAGCGCTCCGCAGGCCGCGGGCGGTCAGACCGCCACCGGCAAGCGCGCCGGCGCTCCTGCCGAGGTCGAGAAGGTCTCCCAGGGCAAGCGCGCCGCCTACGTCGATCCCTCCGGCGGTGCCGCGATCAGCTCCGGCTACGGCTACCGCACTCACCCGACCCTCGGCTACACCAAGTTCCACGACGGCGTCGACTATGCGCAGGCCTGCGGCGATGTCGCCCGCTCCGCCGCCGACGGCACGGTCTCCAAGGTGGGCTACCACCGCGCCTCCGGCAACCTCGTCGAGGTGACCCACGCCGACGGCACCGTCACCCAGTACTTCCACCTCCAGTCCCAGAGCGTGGTTCAGGGCCAGAGCGTCGTGCAGGGCCAGGAAGTCGGCAAGGTCGGCACCACCGGCCGCTCCACCGGTTGCCACCTGCACTTCGGCGCCAAGACTCCGAGCGGTGAGTCGACGAACCCGCTGAACCTTCTGCGATGACCTCACCCATCGTCCTCGGCGTCGAGTCCTCCTGTGACGAGACCGGATTCGGTCTCGTCTCCAACGGCCGCCTGCTCGGCCAGGGCATCGCCTCCAGTGCCCAGCAGCACGCCGAGTTCGGAGGTGTGGTTCCGGAGATCGCTGCTCGCGCCCATCTGGACGCGGTGGTCCCGACCTTGGAGAACTCCCTGGCCGCGTCGGACGTGGAGCTCGAGGACATCACCCACGTCGCTGTCACGAGCGGCCCCGGCCTCGCCACCGCCGTCCACGTGGGCCTCGCGGCCGCAAAGGCGATCGCGTGGGCTCTGGACAAGCCGCTGTACGGCGTCCACCACCTCGCCGGCCACGCCGCAGCCGACCTGCTCGACCACGGCCCCCTGCCCGACAAGGGCATCGTCCTCATCGTCTCCGGTGGGCACACCTCGCTGCTCGAGGTCCACGACCTCGTGGAGGACGACATCGTCCACCTGGGGGACACCCTCGATGACGCGGCCGGTGAAGCATTCGACAAAGTCGCGCGTCTGCTCGGCCTGGGCTACCCGGGCGGGCCGGTCATCTCCGCTGCGGCGGTGGACGGGAACCCGTCGGCCTTCCGCTTCCCGCGCGCGATGCTGCGCCCCGGCGATGATCCCTACGCGTTCTCCTTCTCCGGGCTGAAGACCGCGGTGGCGCGGACAGTTGAGAAGCTGGAGCGCGATGGCGACCCGGTTCCCGTCGCGGACATCGCCGCATCGTTCGAGCAGGCGGTCGTGGATGTGCTCGTCGCCAAGGCACTGCGCGCCTGCCGCGACAAGGGCATGCAGACCCTCACGATCGTCGGGGGAGTGGCAGCGAACAAGCGCCTGCGCACCCACGCGCAGGAGGCGTGCGATGCCGCCGGGATTCAGCTGCGCGTCCCGTCGATCGATCTGTGCACCGACAACGGGGCGATGATCGCCGCTGTCGGCGACATGCTCGTGCGCGCCGGCAAGGAGCCGTCGGGACTCGCGATCAGCGCGGACCCGTCGGCGGTTCTCGAGAGGGCGCAGCTGCCCAGCGCTGGGTGAGCTTCCCCTCACCCGGCTCTCGTCTTCGTTTGAGAGGGCGTCCAGCGGCCCGGGCGTTGCTAGACTGGACCGCGTTGCCCGCGTAGCTCAGTGGATAGAGCGTCTGCCTCCGGAGCAGAAGGTCGTAGGTTCGAATCCTGTCGCGGGCACAAGAAAGGGCCCCTGGTCAGCGGAAACGCAGACCAGGGGCCTTCTTCATGCCTGGCTAGAGTGGACATGTACGCACTGAGGTACGCAATACGCAACGCGCCGGCGCTTGGATGTGGGTTGCCCAAGGGATGATGGACCCATGCGCATCGACGATTTCTTCCAGGAGTCGCCCGATACCGGGAACCCCTGGGACACACAAGAGACCGAGCTCAACGCCGAGCTGCTGACCCAACTGGCACAGGGCACGGCCCCTGACCCCAAGCCTCTCGAGACAGCCCTGTCCCTCACCCGTGGGGCGCGTGCTGATCGCCGTGGCGGGGCTGGCAGTGATCGGCATCGGCGTCTACCACATCGTCAAGGGCGTCACCCGCAAGTTCGAGGAGGACCTGCAGGCCACCGGCGGCGGCAACGTGGGCAGGGCCGTCGTGGTCACCGGGGTGGCCGGGTACGTGGCCAAGGGCCTGGCGCTGGTCGGCGTGGGCGTGCTGTTCGGCTGGGCCGCTATCGGCGCCGATCCGGAGAAGGCCACCGGCATGGACGGAGCCATCAAGCAGATGGCGACCCTGCCGGCCGGCACCGTGCTGCTGGTCGTGGTGGGCGTGGGCCTGATCCTGTACGGGATCTACTCGATCCTGCGCTCGCGCTACGCGTCCATGTGAGACCGGGCCGCGCGCTCGATCCAGCGCCCGGGGGCGGAGAGCACCGGCTGCAGGGCCGCGCGAGCGGCCCCGCGCAGGGCAGGGTCCTCGAGGTCGTCGGAGCGCTCGAGGGTGATCGGGCCCGCCTCGGCCGCCAGAGCATGACGATCCACGGTCTCCCGCACCACGGGCGAGATCTCCTCCGCGATGGGAGCGAGGTACCCGGACAGCACCACCGTGGACACGTCCAGCACGTTCATCGCATTGGCCACCGCGAGGCCGAGTGAGCGGCCGATGGTCCCGATGACCTCGGCCCGGTCCCCGCTGCGGGCCAGGGCGTCGATGAGATCGTCGATCAGCACGTCGTCCCCGAGGCCGGCGCGCTCGCGCAGCGAGTGGTACGAGATGTAGGCCTCCAGGCAGCCTCGGCGCCCACAGAGGCACCGGTCACCTCCCGGCTGGACCACCGTGTGGCCGAACTCGCCGGCCCAGCCGTGCACGCCGTCGAGCAGCTCCCCGTCGATCACGACGGCCCCGCCCACACCGGTGTAGCCACGGATGTAGATGAACGACTCCCCGGGGCGCTGGTCCAGCTCGGTGAGCACGGAGAGGCGGTTGTCGTTCTGCGCCCGGACGGACAGATCGGCGAGAGCCGGGTGCTCCCGCAGCAGGCTCACGAACGGCACCCGGTCCCAGCCCAGGTTGGGGGCCGACAGTACGTGATCGCCGTCCGGAGCGATGCGGCCCGGGATCGCAGCGACCACGCCCGCGATCGGCAGATGCCCCACCTCGCCGCGCGCCTGGTCCATCAGCCGCGCGCAGCAGGAGATCGCGTCCTCGGTGGTGGCGGAGGTCACGCTCACGTACTCCGTGCGGCGGGACAGAGTGCGACCGGCGAGGTCGACGGCCAGGCAGACCACGTGATCCGCCGCCACCTCGATGCCGATCGCAGCCAGGGTGTCCATGGCCGGGAGCAGCGGGACCATGGGGCGCCCGGCCCCCGATCTGACCGGTGCGTCCTCCTGGATCAGGTGCGCGCCGATCAGCTCCTCGACGAGCTTGGAGACCGTGGGCTTGGTTAGGCGGGTCTGCTTGGCCAGTGCCGCGCGGGACAGGGGGGAGGGGGAGGAGACGACCGCTCGCAGGATCGTCGAGAGGTTGTGCTCGCGCAGGTGCGTGGACTGCATCTCTTCCCCCAGAGTCCGTTGCCGCTCGTGCTCCCCAGGATTCCATGTCTATAGTAAGTAACGCAAACTAACTAAGGGGTGGCGAGGCCGCCCCGGAGCAGCGGAGGACCCGACGATGACAGCCCCGATCCCCACCCGTGACGACAAGTTCTCCTTCGGCCTGTGGACCACGGGCTGGGAGGCGCGCGACCAGTTCGGCCTGGCGACCCGCCCGCCGCTGCAGCTGTCCGCCCACATCCGCAGGCTCGCCGAGATGGGCGCCTGGGGCTTCACCTTCCACGACAACGACGTGGTGCCCTTCGACGCCACCCCTCAGGAGCGTCAGCAGATCATCGATGAGCTCACGAAGCTCACCGAGGAGACCGGCCTGGTGATCGAGATGATCACCACCGACACCTTCGCCCACCCGGTGTTCAAGGATGGCGCCTTCACCTCCAACGACCGCTCCGTGCGCCGCTTCGGCCTGCGCAAGGTGCTGGCGAACGTCGACCTCGCCGCCGAGCTCGGCGCCACCACCTTCGTGATGTGGGGCGGCCGCGAGGGATCGGAGTACGACGGCTCCAAGGACCTGCTCGCCGCTCACCAGCGCTACGCCGAGGGCATCGACACCGTTGCCGGGTACATCAAGGACAAGGGCTACGACCTGCGCATCGGTCTGGAGCCCAAGCCCAACGAGCCCCGCGGCAACATCTTCCTGCCCACCGTGGGCCACGCCCTGGCCTTCATCGAGAAGCTGGAGCACGGCGACATCGTGGGCATCAACCCCGAGACCGGCCACGAGCAGATGGCCACCCTGAACTACACCCACGGCCTCGCGCAGGCGCTGTGGGCCGACAAGCTCTTCCACATCGACCTCAACGGCCAGCACGGGCCCATGTACGACCAGGACCTCGTGTTCGGTCACGGCGATCTCATCAGTGCCTTCTTCACCGTCGACCTGCTCGAGAACGGCTTCCCGTCCAAGCCCGGCGCCTACGAAGGCGCTCGCCACTTCGACTTCAAGCCCTCCCGCACCGAGCACGAGAAGGGCCAGTACGACTCCGCGTACGCCAACATGGAGATGTACCTGATGCTCAAGGAGCGGGCCGTGGCCTTCCGCCAGGACCCCGAGGTGCAGGAGGCGCTGGCGTACTCGGGCATCGAGGAGCTGGCCCAGCCCACCCTCGGCGAGGGCGAGTCCGTGGAGGACCTGCTCGCGGACCGCTCGACCTACGAGGACTTCGACGTGGACGCGGCCGGTGCGCGCAACTACGGCTTCGTGCGGCTCAACCAGCTGGCCATGCAGCACCTGCTCGGCTTCCGGGCCTGAAGCATCCAAGAGACCGAATTGCCTGTGGATTTTTTAACCGGACACTCCGCACGCGACACCAAACGAATCAATGCAAAGGCGCACCCCGATGATCGAGCCGAACCTGCTCAACAGCTCTGTATGGGGCCATCTGATCCGCGAAGGCAAATACGATTACATCCCACTCAACGTTGCTGAACTTCAGTTCCCGACCGCGGCGCCAATATGCGAGGAACTGACCCGCCTCGCACAGACCGGAGCGTACGGATACACAGAGCCCTTCGAGGATTTCCCACGCCTCGTGCACGACTGGTGTTTACGCCGTCACGGGTGGGAAGTAAATATGGATCTGGTGGTGATGGTGCCGCGCGTAGTACATCTCCTCGCTCTCATAGCCCGTGAGTACTTCCCGGCGCCGCCAATTGTCGTTACGATGTCCCCTCAATACTCTCCCACGCTCGAAGTCCTAAAGCGCAATGGCTGCGCAATCCGTACATCTCGCCTCGTTGAAGAGGGTAACGTATGGTCCGTAGACCTAGCAAACCTGGAATCCGTTATATTTGGTGCGGACATGCTTTTACTTTGCTCGCCGCACAATCCGACAGGAACCGTCTGGCCTCGCCATGAACTTGAGCAAATAGCAAGAATGTGCGAAGCCGCCGGGGTCATGGTCGTCTCTGACGAGGTGCATTCTGACTCCGTGCGGCATGGCACCCATACGCCCTTTGCGCTGGTCGCGGGGGAGGGGCAGGAATGGATCAGTTGCATCGCTCCAGGAAAAGCATTCAATCTCGCAGGACTCGAGACGAGCGCAATTGTCTGTTCGCGAACTGAAACTTCACAATGGTTGCGCGGATCGCTTAGGCGGGCGGGATTCCATAATGCTAATATTTTTGGTCTACGCGCGACGCAAATAGCATGGAGTCAATGTGATGAGTGGCTGGATCGCACACAGTTAGAGCTTCAAGCATCATTTGATCTCGCGTGGAAAGTATTACGACAGGAACTGCCCGGCCTGCGACCGGTTCCGGCGGGCGGAACATTCCTATTGTGGATAGACGCGCGTAGCGTTGGCAATGAGGATGCACTACGGAAATGGTTCGTTCGAGACGCCAAGGTTATTCCAGGTTTCGGTTCCGACTTTGGAGAAGAGTACTCTGGATGGTTACGTTTGAACCTCGGTATTCCCCGCGACCGACTTCAAGAGGTGCTACGCAGGCTTGTTAGTACGGCACCTATCACAGCGCGGTCCAAGATGAATGCTCCCAGCTGCCCAGCATCTTGCGATTCGCGCGGATCAGCGCACACGGATTAATTCAAAGCGCACAGAGACGCGCTTCCGCGAGAGAGGAACCCAATGAACAACGTCGATCAACTGGGTGAAGAGCCGGCCCCCGAGACTCAACACATCAATCCCGATGAGCATGGGCGCAGGAAGCCGACGCTGTTGGTCGCTCTCATTCCCATATTCGCAATGATGATATTCCTCGGCGTTGGCTACATTGCCTTTGGTCTCAATGCCGAGCCTATGATCATCCTTTCAGCGGCTGTTGTAGCGGTGGTCGCCAAGTTCCTCGGCTGGACCTGGAACGATATGGTTGAATCGATCGCGGTTAAAATGAAAAAGACGTGGCCTGCGATCCTCATTCTGATCTGCGTAGGCCTTCTAATTGGTGCCTGGATGGCTGGCGGCACAATCCCAATGATGATCTACTGGGGATTGAGGATCATTAGCCCCCAATTTATCGGTCTGACAGCTCTTTTGGTGACATCAATAGTCGCATTGGCGACCGGAACGTCCTGGGGGGCTGCCGGGACGGTAGGAGTCGCTTTCATGGGCGTTGCGATCGGCATGGATGCGAATCTTGCCTCAGTTGCAGGTGCTGTTGTGGCCGGTGCGTATTTCGGAGATAAGATGTCGCCGCTTTCGGACACTACGAACCTGGCGTCGATGATTACGCGTGTCAACCTCTATGAGCACATTGCTAACCTGCTATGGACGACACTTCCAGCATATATTATCTCCGCCCTGGCGTTTCTCTTTGTGGGGCTGAACAATGAAGGGAGTGGCGAAATTTCATCGGAGAGCATAGACGGCATGCTCACCTCCCTCTCCTCAGGGTTTGATTTCAATCTACTGGTCGTTTTGCCGGTGATAGTTGTCTTTGCGGGTTCACTTCTCCGCATGCCGACTATTCCTGTTATGTTGTCCGCCGCCGCTCTCGCGATGATCAACGCGGTGGTGTTTCAGGGAATCTCATTGCAGAACACCGTGGGCGCGATCGTCAACGGCTTCAACCTAGAGATGATTGAACGGGCGGGGTTTGATGCTGTGTCGGGCGGGGAGGATCTCGCGACGCTTCTGAATCGTGGAGGGATGAATTCCATGATGGGCACGCTGCTCATTGCGTTTTGCGCTATCGCCTTCGCGGGTATCATCGATCTGACCGGTTCGCTGCAGGTGATGGTCGAGAAGCTGTTGGCAGGCGTCAAGAATATTTTCGGACTGGTAGGAGCGACGATCGTCACTTGCTTGACGACAATCGGGGTGACTTGCAACGGGCAGATTTCAATTATTCTGCCCGGTGAGATTTTCCGTCCCGAATACATCAAGCGAGGAGTTCACCCGAAGGTGCTGGGGAGAACGATTGAGGACGCCGCAAGCGTGATCGAACCTATCCTCCCCTGGACTGCGGCGGGGGCTTACATGGCGGGCACCTTAGGCGTCGCAACCCTCGATTATCTGCCGTGGGCGGTTCAGAACTGGGCGGGGGTCCTAGTTGCAATTGTTCTGGCTGCGACGGGAATGGGTATCACGAGGCTAACTGCAGAGACGAGCGCTGAGGAGGGTGGCGTCGAGAATGCGGGCGGTCCCTCTGCCACTATGGCATGAAACACAAGATTGAAGCGCCAGCTCAGCGGAGCTGGGGAATGTAGGGAAGGAAAGTACTATGCCCTTCGTGTTAGGCATCGACTCCTCCACCCAGTCCACCAAGGCCCTGCTGGTCGACGCCGAGACGGGCGAGGTGCAGGACGAGCGCCGCGCCGCCCACCCCGAGGGCACCGAGGTCGATCCCCGTGCCTGGCTGGACGCGGTGGACGAGGCGGCCGGTCCCCTCCTGGAGCGGGCCGAGGCCCTCGCCGTGGGCGGCCAGCAGCACGGCATGGTGCTGCTGGACGAGCACGGCGGCGTGGTGCGCGACGCCCTGCTGTGGAACGACACCCGCTCCGCACCGCAGGCGCAGGCACTGATCGAGGAGATGGGCGGGCCCGAGCAGTGCGTCGGTGAGATCGGCAGCCTGATGGTGGCCTCCTTCACCGCCTCCAAGCTGCGGTGGGTGCGGGACAACGAGCCCGACAGCGCAGCGCGCGCCCGCTCCGTGATGCTCCCGCACGACTACGTCTCCCGTCACCTGGCCGGGGGAGGGGACGCCTTCACCGACCGCGGCGATGCCTCCGGCACCGGCTACTACTCCACACGCGCCGAGGCCTGGGCGCCTGAGCTGGCCGAGCGCGCCCTGGGCCACGCCCTGGAGCTGCCCCGCCTCCCGTCGACGCCGCAGGAGGTCATGGCGCGCACCCCGGGAGGCGCCGCGATCGCGGCCGGCACCGGCGACAACATGGGCGCGGCCCTCGGGCTGTCGCTCGGCCCGGGGGACGTCTCCGTCTCAATCGGCACCTCCGGTGTGTGCGCCATGGTCACGGACGTCCGGCCCGACGACGCCTCAGGCACCGTCACCGGCTTCGCCGACGCCACCGGGCGCTTCCTGCCGATGACCACCACCATCAACGCCTCCCGGATCCTCGAGGCCGGCCGTGCCCTGCTGGGCGTGGACCACGAGGAGCTCTCCCGGCTCGCGCTCGCCTCAGAGCCCGGGGCGGGCGGGGTGACCCTGCTGCCCTACTTCGACGGGGAGCGCACCCCCAACCGCCCCACCGCGCGGGCCACCCTCACGGGAATGAGCGCCTCCACCACCCGTGAGGACGTGGCGCGCGCCTACGTGGAAGGCCTGCTGTGCTCCCTGGCCGACGGCATCGCGGCCCTGGAGGACGTCACCGGCACCGCTGCGGCCCGGATCGTGCTGATCGGCGGCGGGGCCCGCAGCCGCGCCGTGCAGGAACTGGCCCCGGCCGTGTTCGGCCGCGAGGTCGAGATCGCCCCGAGCGGCGAGTACGTCGCACTCGGAGCAGCCCGCCAGGCCGCCTGGGCGCTCGCCAGCACCGACGAGCCGCCGCACTGGGAGATCACCGGCAGTCGCACCGTCGGCGCGGAGGCGACACCGCAGGTGCTGGCGGCCTACCGTGAGCTCAAAGAGCGCACCGAGGGCTGGTGAGCCCGGGAGTGCCCGGACCTGTTCGCGGACGCACCACCGGCGCGTCGCACCGGCCGGCCACCCCTGACCCCGCACGCCTGACCGAAGGAGCATCCGACCTGACTTGGACCTCTTTAGTGTGTCACTCGCTGAAGGACGTGTCGGGCGTCGTCGGTGAGTTCGGGGCTCGCGGTGATCTTTTGCCCGGCGATGGTGATAGTGACGTCCTGGAGGGGACGGAGTGTCCGGATGATCCGGCGGATGCTGAACCCGGTCTTGTGCTGCAGGTAGCGGGCGATCGCCAGGGCCGTGAACACGATGGTGAGGTGGGCTTCGATCGCGTCGCGTTGCCGGTGAAATATGGGCCTGGCCTGCAGGTCTGTCTTACTCATCCGGAAGGACTGCTCGACGTGCCAGAGGTCGTGATAGCTCGAGAGCACCTCTGCCGGCGGCATGACCTGGGCGGGGATGTTGGTGACGTAGCCCTTCAATCCGACCAGGCGCCGAGCTCGCTCGAGAGAGGCTTCGTCGAGGGTGCGACCGGCCGCAGTGGTCTTCACGAACCGGGTCGACTTCACCGCCGCGTCCCCGTCGATCACGGCCCGGGCCCGGTTCTCCTGCGCAGTGAGTGTGTGTCCGTCCCGGACTGCGCGTTTGCGGGAGTAAGCCCAGACGGCCCGCCAGTGCCCGGGATGCTGCTCGGGGTCCCAGACCGGCTCCCGCCGGTTCTTCTTCCGCTCGGTCCTGGTGTTGCCGTGGCGCGGGGTGATCGTGTCGATCAACTGCCCATCGGTGAACGCAATGCCCATTCCAGTGGAAGTGATTCGCCAGGTCACCCGGCGCTTTCACCTGTCTTGAGCCGACGATGAACTTCAGCTCCGCCTCGTCCAGCGCCGTCAGATTGGCGGTGGAGAGCATCCCGGCATCAGCGACCACAACCATGTCGGCAAGGTTGTGGCGGGTCTGGAACTGCTTGATGATCGGGACGATCGTGCGGGTCTCGGCATGGTTCCCCTCGAAGCAGCCGATCTCCAACGGGAACCCGCCCCGGTCCACGAGCAGGCCGACCACGATCTGCGGATCGACCCGGCGTTCCTTGGAGTAGCCGACCTTCCGCAGCTCGTCCTCGTGCTCCGCCTCAAAGTAGAGCGTGGTGACGTCGTAGAGGACCAGCGAGATGTCACCGCTGGTGGCAGCGTGTTCGAAGCACTTCGTGGCAATGTGGTCGCGGTACTCGCGCTCGGCGACGCGTGCCAGGCAGCGCTTCATCGTCGAGCGGTGCACCGGGTCCATCCCAACCTCGGTCAGCACTCTGGCGGAGTCGCTCATCGAGGTCGGCTCGATCAGTCTCGCGGCGACGAGCTGGAAGAACGCCTCGTCCTTGATGACGTCGAACCCCAGCGCCGCCCACGCGGACTGCAGCGTCTCTAGCAGCAGCCGGGACTGCTTCGACGTGATCGTCGCGGGGCTCGTCGACGTTGCTGTCCCCAGGTCGAGGACGCCCTGACCAGCGTTGATCTTCTCCCGACCCGCCTCCATCAGGCCGGCGAGCTCGGCTTCGGTATGAGCCGACCCGAGATGCTCCAGGACCACATCCCGACGGTTCCGCCGCTCGGCGATCTGCACCGCAGTCGCACCCGACGCCGTCTTCACCTTCCGCAGAAACACCATGCCGTTAGTGTGTCACCCACGACCTCCGGCACGGCCCTGACCAGGAGGAACATCGACAGAATCAGCGTTCATCTCCCAGAGAGGTCCAACTCGGGTGACCGGCGCGAGTGAACCTTCGTCGCGAGCACCCCGCAGACCGGACAGCCCGGCGTGACGGTCGAGGTGATCACCACCCGCCGGTCCCCGTCGGGCAGGTCGGTGGCGTCGATGACGCGGTAGTTGGGCAGGTTGAAGATCGTGCTCGCAGCATCGCGCTGCGAACCAGTATTCTCGTGCACAGGCTCGTGGTCCTCTGGGATGTGGATGTCTTGACAACACCCATCACAGCAGGGCCACGAGCCGTTCTACGCCAGCGACGCGACGCTCCCCATCACCACGAATCGGGAAGAGCCCCTTAACGATCAGCTGGAAGCGCGAGGCGTAGCGCTGATCCTCAGCTCCTCTGCCGTGGCGGCGTAAGCACGCTCGATGTAGGCCTCCAACTCGGCCTCGCAAACTCTCCACTGGTTCCGCCCGCCGACACGGATGGCCCGCAGCTCACCTGAACGCAGAAGGTCGTAGGTTCGAATCCTGTCGCGGGCGCTACGAGTAGGCCCCTCACCAGCAATCAGTGGTGAGGGGCCTTTCGTTGTGCTTCCGTCTGTCGCGGGAGTCAGATCAGCAGTGGTTGGTGTCGCCGGTCGCAGCGGTGATTCCGGGCGAGGTGTCCCCCACGTAAGAGACATCCAGCCCCGGTGAAACACCGAAGGTGAAGGACCTGCACCCGGTGTTGGGGTTCACGCGCTGCCCTTGGCGGTGGCACCGGGAGCGTTGAAGGCCGGAATCCCAGGCCCGGACTTCGTGCTGGACGCTGACTGCTGGACGGTGCAGGTGACGCGAACGTCGGTCACGACTGCATCAGCCGGAAGGTTGTTCGCGCCGACGGAATTCACTCTGAGCGTCAATTCATGAGGGTCCCCAGTTGTGCCTGGTGCGTCAGCCGGCATCCGATCAAACGCCGCGGTGCAGTTCGACCCTGCGACCGGGTTCGGGTAGCGGTAGGCTGCGTAGACCGGTGCCGCGACGGACACAACGGCGGCCGGCACAGACCAGGCCACGCCCCTCGCGAGGTTTCGGAGTGAGGGGCTGACGGGCTTCTCTGACGTGGAGGTCTCACTCGTCTGTTCGATGGGGAGTGCCTTCGCGCTGCATTGGGGATACTCGCACCGCACCAGTGTGTGACCAAACGGTGATTATTGGTCACAGCGTCGTCAGGAGTCCGAACGTCCCGTCCTCGTCCGCAGCGAACGGGACAGATCCACGAGGAACGAGCGGACATCCTCCGGGCTCTCCAGGCGGAACTGCGCCGCCGTATCGCCCTCACCCACCTTTATGGTGATGTCGTCCTCCTCCGCGCGGGCGAACACGGACTCGTCGGTCACATCGTCACCGATGTACAGCCACGCATCGGCGGCGCACGCCCGCGCGAGGGTCTCCACCGCTTCCCCCTTCGTGGCGGGGATGACGGAGAACTCCACCACGGCCTTGCCCGGGGTGACCCGAACATCCGGCAGAGTGCGCGCGTACTCCAGCGCGGCCTCCGTCGCGTTCACACCACCGCGCCCGCGGGCGTTGCGGGTGTGCAGCACCGCGGCCGACGGCTTGACCTCCACCTCGGTGCCGGGGAACTTCAGCGCGATCTTCTCCAGCGTCCGCCTGATCGACTGCAGCAGAGCGGTGCGCTGCGGGTTCATCGACAGCGACGCACCGTCCAGCACGCTCGCGTCCATATCGCGGGGCAGCGCCCCCACTTCAGCACCGTGGGAGCCGACCAGCACCACCGAGCTCGGCATGTGGGTGCGGCTGTCCAGGTCCTCCAGGGTGCGCCCGGACACCAGGGCCACGTTCACCCCGTCGATGTCGGCGAAGCCGCGCAGCGCCGCCAGCGAGTCCGGCAGCGCCTGCGCATCATCGCGGTGCGCGACGATCGGGGCGAGGACGCCGTCGAAGTCGGAGGCGATGAGCACCCGTGGGATCGACATGAACCGCTCAACGCTCTCATCCAGCTCCTCCAGCGGGGGAGCAGTCTCCCCGCTGAGGCGCACCTCCGGAATGTGGGGGCTCGAGTTGCGCTCCCCGCCCTCGCTCAGCACCGACAGGAAGTCATCGGCCCAGTCCTGCACAGTGTTGTTCTCCACCTGCCGGCGCAGCGACTCCATGGCGGCGCGCTGCTCATCGGGGGACATGGCGAGGGCGTGCAGGATCGCGGTCTTCAGCTCATCGATGTCATGCGGGTTCACCAGCGTGGCGGCGCGCAGCTCATCCGCGGCGCCGGTGAACTCCGACAGCACCAGCACGCCCTGGCAGTCCACCCGGGAGGAGATGTACTCCTTCGCGACCAGGTTCATGCCGTCGCGCAGGCTCGTCACCAGCAGGACGTCCGCCGCCATGTACAGGGCGGTCATCTCCTCCCGGTTGAAGGAGCGGTGCATGTAGGTGATGGCGGGCCGGCCCAGCGGCGCGAAGTCGCCGTTCAGGCGGCCGACCGTCAGCTCCACTTCGTCACGCAGCTGCCGGTAGGCATCCACGCGTTCGCGGGACGGGGTCGCGACCTGCAGCATCGTCACCAGGTGCGGATCCACCGCGCCTTCGGCCAGCAGCTCGCCGTAGGCCTTCAGGCGGTGTCGAATGCCCTTCGTGTAGTCCAGGCGGTCCACGCCCAGCACGATCCTCTTCGGATTGCCGAGCTCCGCGC
The DNA here is from genome assembly GCF_022347125.1 of Helcobacillus sp. ACRRO. Taxonomy (NCBI): domain Bacteria; kingdom Bacillati; phylum Actinomycetota; class Actinomycetes; order Micrococcales; family Dermabacteraceae; genus Helcobacillus; species Helcobacillus sp. ACRRO. The sequence continues at coordinate 93,329 of NZ_JAKRNG010000007.1, read as the reverse complement.
GGATCTCCTCCGCGCGCTTGAGCACCGCCGGGTCCTTCGTGAGGCGGTCGTACACGGAGGTGTCGATCGAGATCGGGAACGCGCGCGCCACCACGGTGCGGTCCGGCTCCACGCCGATCCCCGGCACGTGGATCTCGTGCTCAGCGGAGCGGTAGCCCAGCAGCTGCCGCACGCAGGTCATGAAGTTGATGGAGTCGCGCTCCCGCTGGAAGCCCACGAGATCCGCGCCCAGCAGGCCCCGCAGCACCAGGTTGCGCTTGGGCAGCTGTGCGAACAGTTCGAACGGCGGGAACGGAATGTGGTTGAAGAACCCGATCTTCAGGTCGGGTCGCTGCGCGCGGATCATCTCCGGCACCAGCTGCAGCTGGTAGTCGTGCACCCACACGGTGCCGCCGCGCACCGCAACGGACGCGGCCGCCGCCGCAAACTTCCGATTCACATCGACGTACGCGTCCCACCAGGTGCGGTGGAAGTTCGGGTCCGCGATCACGTCATGGTACAGCGGCCATAGGGTGCCGTTGGAGAAGCCCTCGTAGTACTTCTCCACCTCGCTGTTGGTGAGGAACACCGGGAAGAGGCTCATCCCGTCGGCCTCGAACGGCTCGATCGCCTCATCCGTGAGGCCCGGCCAGCCCACCCAGGCGGCGGAGTCGACATCCTCCATCACCGACTTCATCGCGGTGACCAGACCACCCGGGGACGTCACCCACGAACGGGTGCCGTCACTGGCCACGTGCTGGTCAACAGGGAGTCGGTTGGCGACGACGACGAGCTCATGCTTGTGCATGTGGTGAACCTCCTACAGCCTTCGCTGTGAGCGTACCAATGGCCCCAGACGACGGGCTGAACCAGGCCGGGCCCGCCCCGTCGGCCACCGGCCCGCCACGACCACGGAGCCGCAGTGTGGACACCCATCTCACGGCCAGGCGCCCGCTCCCTACGATGGAGCGACATCGATCCGGACGGAGCGGTGCCGACCACAAAGGAGACCCATGCGCGCACACGAAGCCGGAGCCCTGCACGGCAATGACGCAGCCCCCACCTGGCTGCCCTACCCGGCTGATGTCAACGCCCTCATCCCGGGCCTGTTCTCCCAGCAGACCCGCCGCGGCGACGACGGCGCTCTGGAGATCGGCGGCGTGAGCGCCCACGCCATCCTCCAGCAGGTCGGCTCACCCGCCTTCGTCATCGACGAAGAGGACTTCCGTGCTCGCGCCCGCGCCTTCAAGGATGCGTTCGAAACCGCCTTCGCACCCCTGAACGGCGCCCATGTCAGCTACGCCGCGAAGGCGTTCATCGCCACCCGTATCGCCCGCTGGATGGCGGAGGACGGCCTCGGCCTCGACGTCTGCACCGGCGGCGAAATGGCTGTCGGACTGCGCGGCGGCATGCCCGCCGACCGCATGACCCTCCACGGCAACAACAAGTCCGACGCCGAGATCGAACGCGCGCTCACCGAAGGCGTCGGCCGCATCGTCATCGACTCCCTCGAGGAGATCGACCGCGTCGCCGACATCGCCGAGCGCCTCGGCACCACCGCCCACGTCCTGCTGCGCGTCACCAGCGGCGTGGAGGCCCACACCCACGAGTTCATCGCCACCGCCCACGAGGACCAGAAGTTCGGCATCTCCATCACCACCGGAGACGCCCTCACCGCCGCTGAGGACGTCCTCAAGCGCCCCAGTCTCCACCTCGACGGGCTCCACTCCCACATCGGCTCGCAGATCTTCGACACCCACGGCTTCGAGGTCGCCGCCCGACGGGTCCTCGCGCTCGTCAAGCGCATCCAGGAGACCACCGGCCGCACCTGCGAGCACCTCGTGCTCGGCGGCGGCTTCGGCGTCATGTACAACACCCAGCACACCCCCTCCACCCCGACGGCGCTCGCGGACTCCCTCGCCGAGATCATCCGCATCGAATGCACCGACCTCGACCTCCCGTTTCCGGTGCTCGGCTTCGAACCCGGCCGCGCCATCGCCGGCCCCTCGACGCAGACGCTGTACACCGTCGGCACCACGAAGATGGTGGAGCTCGGCCCCGCCCAGCGGCGCCTCTACGTCTCGGTCGACGGCGGCATGAGCGACAACATCCGCACCGCCCTGTACGACGCCGACTACTCCTGCCTGCTCGCCTCCCGCACCTCTGATGCGGAACCGGCCGTGGTCAGGGTGGTCGGCAAGCACTGCGAAAGCGGCGATATCGTCGTCAAGGACGAGTACCTGCCCGCCGATGTGCACCGCGGCGACATCATCACCGTCCCCGTCACCGGCGCCTACTGCTACTCGCTCGCCTCGAACTACAACCACGTTCCCCGACCCGTTGTCGTCAGTGTGGCCGATGGCGAGGTCAGCCCCATGATCCGGCGCGAGACCGAAGACGACCTCCTGGCCCGCGACCTCGGCTGACACCCCAACCCAAGGAGACGAAGACCCCATGACCCAGAACGCATCCGCACTCCAGCCGCTCAAGATCGCCGTGCTCGGCGCCGGCACCGTCGGCACCGACGTGATCCGCCTCCTCGGTCAGCACCCCAAGGACTTCGCGCACCGCGCCGGCGCACCGCTGGAGATCATCGGCATCGGTGTGCGCGACTCCTCGAAGGACCGCGGCCCCCACGTGGACCGCTCCCTCATCCGCGACGACCTCGAAGCCCTCGTCGAAGAGGCCGACATCGTGGTCGAGGTGATGGGCGGCCAGGAGCCCGCCCGCTCCCTGATCCTGCACGCCCTCGAGAACGGCGCCAGCGTCATCACCGCGAACAAGGCGCTGCTGGCGACCGACGGCCCCGCCCTGTACGAAGCTGCCGACCGCCACGGCGTGGACATCTCCTTCGAAGCCGCCGTCGCCGGAGCCATCCCGCTGATCCGGCCCCTGCGCGACTCCCTTGCGGGGGACCGCATCGAGCGCGTCCTCGGCATCGTCAACGGCACCACCAACTACATCCTCGATGCCATGACCCGCACCGGGCAGAGCTTCGACGACGCCCTCGCCGACGCTCAGCGCCTCGGCTACGCCGAAGCGGACCCGACCGCCGATGTGGAGGGACAGGACGCCGCCGCGAAGGCATCGATCCTCGCCTCCCTCGCCTTCCACTCCCGTGTCCACCTGGACGATGTCTTCCTCGAAGGCATCACCCGCATCTCCTCCGATGACGTCGCCGCCGCTGAGCGCCTGGGCCGCGTCATCAAACTGCTGAGCGTCGTGGAGCGAGTCACCGGCGAGGACGGATCCGAGGCGATCTCGGCGCGCGTCTACCCGGTGATGCTGCCGAACGCGCACCCGCTGGCATCCGTCGGCGAAGCGTTCAACGCCGTCTTCGTGGAAGCGGAGGCCGCCGGCGAGCTGATGTTCTACGGACAGGGCGCCGGCGGCGCCCCGACCGCGTCGGCCGTCCTCGGCGACCTCGTCTCCGTGGCCCGCAACCGCGTCTTCGGAGGCAAGGAGCCCGACGAGTCCTTCTACGCCAAGCTGCCGACCGCAGGCCTGGACGCTCTCTCCAACCCGTTCTACCTGGCGCTCACCGTGGTGGACCGCCCCGGTGTGCTCGCCGACGTCGCCGGGATCCTCAGCGAGAACGGCATCTCGATCAGCACCATCCACCAGGAGGGGGCGACCGACCCGGAGGGCAGCGGCGCGAGCGCCCACATCGGCATCGTCACCCACACGGCGGGGGAGAAGGACATGCAGACCGCGCTGGAGCAGCTGCGCAGCCGGGACACCGTCACGAGCGTGGACTCGCTCGTCCGCGTTGAAGGAGAATGACCATGGCTCACCAGTGGCGCGGAGTGCTCCGCGAATACCTCGACCACCTGCCGTTCAGTGAGGACGACGCCCTTCTCACACTCGGCGAAGGCGGCACTCCGCTTGTGCACGCGCCCACGCTGAGCGACATGCTTGGTGCCGAGGTCCACATCAAGGTGGAGGGCATGAACCCCACCGGGTCGTTCAAGGACCGCGGCATGGTCTCGGCGATGACTAAGGCCGTCAACGACGGTGCGAAGGTCGTGGTGTGCGCCTCGACCGGGAACACGTCGGCCTCCGCCGCGGCGTACGCCACCCGCGCCGGCATCGGCTGCGCCGTCCTGCTGCCGGAGGGGAAGATCGCCGCCGGCAAGATGGCGCAGGCCGTGATGCACGGGGCGCGCCTGATCGCTGTGCAGGGCAACTTCGACGACTGCCTGGAGATCGCCCGCAAACTCGATGCGGCGTTCCCGGTGGAGCTGGTCAACTCCGTCAACCCGTACCGCCTGCAGGGGCAGAAGACCGGAGCGTTCGAAATCGTCGACGCCCTCGGGAAGGCGCCGGACATCCATGTCCTGCCGGTCGGCAACGCCGGCAACATCTCCGCCTACTGGATGGGATACACGGAGTACCGCGACAAGGGCATCAGCGGCTCCGTGCCGCAGATGTGGGGCTTCCAGGCCGCCGGCGCCGCACCGTTCGTGGCCGGCCGCCCCATCACCGACCCGGAGACCGTGGCGACCGCGATCCGAATCGGCGCTCCCGCCTCCTGGTCCCTCGCTGCGGATGCCCGCGACTCCTCCGGCGGCCTCATCTCCGCCGTCAGCGACGAGGAGATCCTCGAAGCGCAGTCCCTGCTCGCTTCCGAAGTCGGCATCTTCGTGGAGCCCGCCTCCGCCGCCGGTGTGGCCGGCCTGCTGAAGATCAAGCGGGAGGGCCGCACCGCCACTGGGCAGGAGCGCTCCATCCCGAAGGACTCGGTGATCACCGTGACCGTCACCGGCAACGGCCTGAAGGATACGGAGACCGCGCTGAAGAACAAGGACCTCACCCCGGTCACTGTTCCCGTGGACATCAACGCGGCGGCGAAGGCGATGGGACTGTGAGGATCGCCCACGAGCGCGTTCGCGCCCAGGTGCCCGCCACCAGCGCCAACCTTGGTCCCGGGTTCGACAGCTTCGGCCTCGCCCTGGAGCTGCGCGACGAGTACGAGCTGGAGGTCACCACCGGGGAAGTGGAGATCACCGTGGAGGGCGAAGGCGCGGATGACGTCCCCCGCGGCGATGCGCACCTGGTCGTGCAGTCGCTGCGCGCCGCTCTCGATCACATCGGCGCTGCGCAGGTGGGGATCCGCCTGCACTGCACGAACCGCATCCCCCACGGTCGCGGGCTCGGCTCGAGCGCTGCCGCGGTCGTCGGCGGGATCGTGCTGGCACGGGCACTGCTGGCGGACCCGTCGGCCCTGGACGAGCAGGAGATGCTGCAGCTCGCCACTGACCTCGAGGGGCACCCCGACAACGCCGCCCCCGCGCTGCTGGGCGGCGTCACCCTCTCCTATCTGCAGGGCGGGCGCGCGCACGCCGAACGCCTGCGGGTGGGGACGGGGGCCGACGGGTCCAGCATCCTCGACCCGGTCATCATCTCCCCGGCCGCTCCGGTCGCGACGTCGACGGCGCGGTCGCTGCTGCCCGAGGAGGTGCCGTTCGCTGATGCTGCGTTCAACCTGTCGCGCGCCGCGCTGTTCGTGCACGCGATCGCGGAGGATCCCTCGCTGCTGCTGACCGCAACGCAGGACCGCCTGCATCAGGAGCGTCGACAGGAGGCGATGCCGCAGAGTGTGGCGCTGGTGCAGATGCTGCGCCAGGAGGGTGTACCCGCCGTGATCTCGGGAGCGGGGCCGACGGTGCTCATCCCCGCCGGCGCACCGCGACACCTGGTGCGCCTCGTTCGGGACATGGTGGACGACCCCGCCCAGTGGCGGATCGCGCGCATCGGCCTGTCAGGCGGCGGTGCACGCACTGTGCTACTCTGAGGGCGCGCTCGGGATCTCTCCCGGCGGGCCATCCCTTGTCATAGGTCTGAACGCCCGCGAGTTTCAGCGCACTGCACCACGAACCATGTCTACTCGGTGGTGAATTCTCAGAGGAATCCCCTGTGCCGCTGTCTGCCTGCGCGCTTCTGTTCGATCAGAGTGTGCACGCCCGCGCTCTCCTCACCGCCGAGAACCACGGGAATCGAACCTAAGGAAGGACCCCGGGTGACTGAGAACAACGCCCAGGCCGCCGCAAGCGACCTGCAGGCCAAGAAGCTCCCCGAGCTGCAGGCCATCGCCACCTCCATGGGCATCAAGAGCGTCCGCAAGTACCGCAAGGGCGAGCTCATCGCAGCGATTCAGTCCGGCGGCGCCGCATCGAGCGCCCCCGCATCGCGCCCCCAGGCCTCGGACTCCGGCGCCCCCGACTCCAGCGAACGCGCTGAGCAGGACCAGGAGCCGTTCACCGCTCCGCAGAAGCCGGCCGAGAACGCCGAGGACAGCCGTTCCGCGAAGCGCGGCTCCGACAAGCGCTCCTCCGATGAGGGCACCGGCACCGACCGCGCGGGCGACGACCGCCCCCGCCGCGTGGAGGACATCCAGCTGCCCGAATCGCCGCGCACCGGCCGTGACAGCGCGTCAGCGGACGGCCGAGACTCCCACGAGGACCGCCGTGATGACGACCAGCAGGGCTCCCGCGGCCGTCGCGGGCGCGACCGTGACCGCAGCGACCGCGACGGTGATGATCGCGACGATCGCCGCAGCCGCCGTGATCGCGGCGGCCGCTCCGACCGCGACGGCAATCGCCGCGACCAGGGCGACGGCTCCCGGGACGACCGGGACAGCCGCGGGCAGGGCCGTGATGACGATCGCCGCCACCAGGACGACGAGGACGGCAAGGGCCGCGGCCGCAACCGCCAGCGCTCCCGCTCCCGGGACCGTCGGCGCCGCGGGCGCGACGGCGACCAGCAGCAGGGCGGCGGCAACGGCGGCCAGGACGAGCAGGTGAACGAGGACGACGTCCTCGTGGCCGTCGCCGGCATCCTCGACATCCGCGACAACTACGCCTTCGTCCGCACCACCGGCTACCTGCCGGGGGAGAGCGACGTCTACGTGTCCATGAACCAGGTCCGCAAGTACGGCCTGCGCAAGGGCGACGCCATCGCCGGCCAGGTCAAGGCCCCTCAGGACGGCGACGACAACAACCAGAAGAACCAGGGCGGCGGTCGCAACCAGGGCCGCGGCGGTCGTGGCGGCCGCGGTGGGCGCAACATGAAGAACGCCCACTCGAAGTTCGCCGCGCTCGTCACGGTGGACGCCGTCAACGGCATGCCGCCCGAGCACGCCCGCAACCGCAAGGACTTCGGCAAGCTCACCCCGCTCTACCCGGACAGCCGTCTGCACCTGGCGACCACCGCCGGCAACTTCACCACGCGCATCATCGACCTGGTCTCACCGATCGGCAAGGGCCAGCGCGGCCTGATCGTGGCGCCGCCGAAGACCGGCAAGACCATCATCCTGCAGAAGATCGCGGACGCCATCACCACGAACAACCCCGAGGTCCACCTCATGGTGGTGCTCGTGGACGAGCGCCCCGAAGAGGTCACCGACATGCAGCGCACCGTCAAGGGTGAGGTCATCGCCTCCACCTTCGACCGTCCTGCCGATGACCACACCACCGTCGCGGAGCTCGCCATTGAGCGAGCGAAGCGCCTGGTGGAGCTCGGCCGCGACGTGGTGGTCCTGCTGGACTCCATCACCCGTCTGGGCCGTGCCTACAACCTGGCCGCCCCGGCCTCGGGCCGCATCCTCTCCGGTGGTGTGGACTCCTCGGCGCTGTACCCGCCGAAGAAGTTCTTCGGTGCCGCCCGCAACGTGGAGAACGGCGGCTCGCTGACGATCCTCGCGACCGCTCTGGTGGACACCGGCTCGAAGATGGATGAAGTGATCTTCGAGGAGTTCAAGGGCACCGGCAACTGGGAGCTGAAGCTGGAGCGCAAGCTCGCCGAGCGCCGCATCTTCCCGGCTGTGGACGTCAACGCCTCGGGTACCCGCCGCGAGGAGGCGCTCATGCAGAACGAGGAGCTCGCGGTGATGTGGAAGCTGCGCCGCGTGCTGGCGCAGCTCGAGCAGCAGCAGGCGCTCGAGCTTCTGCTGGAGCGGATGAAGAAGACCCAGTCGAACACCGAGTTCCTGATGACGGTCGCGAAGTCCACGCCGAGCGTGCCCCGCGGCTCCGCCAACGGGGAGTGAGCTTCACCCGCGTCACCGGTGTAACGAGTCTGACAGGCCCGCTCGGTGACGCGGTCCGCCCCGCCGTGGGACAATGAACGACGGTTCTGGTTCACGAGCCGCCCCTGCGACTCGACCCAGCGACCCCTGACCTAAGGAGACACCCCATGCAGAAGGACATCCATCCTGATTACGTGGTGACCGAGGTGACCTGCACCTGCGGCAACACCTTCACCACCCGCAGCACGAAGACCGACGGCACCATCAAGGCCGAGGTGTGCTCGGCATGCCACCCGTTCTACACCGGCAAGCAGAAGATTCTGGACACCGGTGGCCGCGTGGCACGCTTCGAAGCCCGTTACGGCAAGAAGGCTGCCAAGTAGCTTGTTCGATGCGGCGCCGATCCCCCTGACAGCAGAGGGGATCGGCGCCGTTTCTCATCCCACCCGCCTTCGTCCCGTGCACCCAGGAGCCGCAGTGTTCGACGCCGTCCCCGCCCTCATCGACGAATTCCATGACCTCGAGCAGCGCATGGCGGACCCCGCGCTGCACACGGACCCGTCGGCCGCGAAGAAGGTGGGGCGCCGCTACGCCGAACTGACCCCGATCGTCACCGCCTACCGCGACTGGCGCAGCGCCACCGACGACCTCGAGACCGCCCGCGAGCTCGCCGCCGAAGACCCCTCGTTCGCCGCGGAGGCCGACGGGATCCAGAAGCGCCTGCCGGAGCTCACCAGCCGCCTGGAGGACCTGCTCGCCCCGCGCGACCCCGATGACGCCCGCGATGTCATCCTCGAGGTGAAAGCCGGCGCAGGCGGCGAAGAGTCCGCCCTGTTCGCCGCTGAACTGGTCCGCATGTACGAGCACTTCGCAACCCGCCGCGGCTGGGTCAGCGAGATCATCACCGAAACCTCCTCCGATCTCGGCGGCATCAAGGACCTGGCGATGTCCATCCGCACGAAGGGCTCCGTCAGCCCCGCCGACGGGGTCTGGGCGCACCTGAAGTACGAAGGCGGGGTGCACCGGGTCCAGCGCGTTCCGGTCACGGAGTCGCAGGGCCGCATCCACACCTCCGCGGTGGGCGTGCTCGTGGTGCCCGAAGCGGACGCGGCCGATGAGGACGAGATGCTGGCCGAGGAGATGGCGCCGGCGAATCTGCGGATCGATGTGTACCGCTCCTCCGGTCCCGGCGGCCAGTCCGTCAACACCACCGATTCTGCTGTGCGCATCACGCACCTGCCCACTGGGCTGGTGGTGTCCTGCCAGAACGAGAAGAGCCAGCTGCAGAACAAGGAGCAGGCCCTGCGCATCCTCCGCTCCCGCCTGCTCGACCAGGTGCACGCCGAGCAGGAGGCGGAGGCGTCCGAGACGCGCCGCAGCCAGGTGCGCACCGTGGACCGCTCCGAGCGGATCCGCACCTACAACTTCCCGGAGAACCGCGTGGCCGATCACCGCACTGGGTACAAGGCGAACAACCTCGACCAGGTGCTCTCTGGTGATCTCGATGCCGTCGTCGATTCGCTGATGGCCGCGGACCGCGAGGCGATGATCGCCGCGGCTGGGTCGGGCGATGGCTGAGGTGCGTCTGCGCGTCGGCGCAGCGATCCGCGCCACCCGCGCGCGTCTGGAAGCAGCCGGCATCGAATCGGCGGATGCCGAAGCGCGCGCCCTCGTCTCCCACGCAGCCGGCTCCGAGCGCTCCCTTGTCCTCCTCGACGACCTGCCGGTCGGCTTCGATGCCGAGCTCGAGCGCCTCACCACCCGCCGCTGCACCCGCGCACCCCTCCAGCTGGTGCTCGGCCGCGCACCGTTCCGCCGGCTCAGCCTCGAGATGCGGACCGGTGTGTTCATTCCGCGGCCCGAGACCGAACTCATCATCGACCTCGTCCTCGCCTTCCGCGGCGACGGCGAGCGCGTCGAGCGCGCCGTGGACCTCTGCACGGGGTCGGGGGCGCTGGCCGCGTCGCTCGTGGACGAACTGCCGCGCACCAGCGTGTGGGGCATCGACATCAGTGAGGACGCCGTCGGCCTCGCCCGCGCGAACGTGGCGGCAGCCGCCCGCGCGAATACCCCAGCCGCTGCCGGCGCGACCGTCCCAGCCGCCGCTCGCGCTGCCGCCGCATCGGGTGGGGGAGGGGCCGACGGGTCCCGCCAGTGGCACATCCGCCGCGGATCCGTGACGGATCCGCAGCTGCTGGAGACCGGCGGAGCCCTCGGCGATGTCGGCACTGCCGATGTGGTGGTGTCCAATCCGCCGTACATTCCGCCCGGGGCGGTCCCGCGCGATCCGGAGGTCGTGGAGCACGATCCGCATGCCGCGCTGTTCGGCGGGGGAGAAGACGGCCTGGAGATCCCGCGGGCCGTCGCCCAGGCGGCCTCGGCGCTGCTGCGAGGCGGGGGACTGTTCGTGATGGAGCACGCCGATGTGCAGGGCGAGAGCGTCCGACGGATGCTCGAGGAGGTCGGCGGCTTCACCGCGATCCGCACCGTTTCCGACCTGACAGGGCGCGATCGCTTCCTCACCGCGCGGCGCGCCGAGAAATGAGAGGATACCGCCGTGAGCGTTTATGACATCCGGGACGAGGGCTCCCGAGACGAAGCCGTCGAAGCCGCAACCGCCGCCGTGCGCGCGGGTGAGCTCGTGGTCCTTCCCACCGACACCGTGTACGGACTGGGCGCCGATGCGTTCAACCACGACGCCGTGCAGGCGCTCCTGGACGCCAAGGGCCGCGGCCGGGAGTACCCGCCGCCGGTTCTCATCGCCGACCAGAACGTGCTGCACGCCCTCGGCGTGGACATTCCCGCCGTTGTGGAGGACCTCGCCGATGCGTTCTGGCCCGGTGCTCTCACCGTGATCGTCCGAGCCCAGCCGTCCCTGATGTGGGACCTCGGCGAATCCCGCGGCACGGTGGCCCTGCGCATGCCCGATGACGAGGCCGCGCTCGCCCTGCTGAAGCGGACCGGCCCGCTGGCCGTGTCCAGCGCCAACAAGCACGGACGCGACGCCTCCACCTCGGTGACCGCTGCAGCCGCTCAGCTCGGCGAGTCCGTCAGCATCTACCTCGACGGCGGCCGCTCCGCCGGCGGCGAGTCCTCCACGATCATCGACGCAACGGTGGAACCGCCGGAGATCCTCCGCCACGGCGCCATTGCGAAGGACACCATCATCGAGAAGCTCGGTGACATCTTCGCGTCCCCGGAGCCCGTCGGCCCCGACGCCGACGACGCTGAGCCCGCCGCTGCAGAACCCAGTGACGCTGAGCCTGCCGACCAGCTCTCGCCGGCCGCTGACCCAGCAGAGCAGCCCGGTGATGACGCTCAGCCGACGGCACCGGACTCCGGAGACCGCGCAGACACGTGAGGGTCTACCTCTTCCTCCTGCTCGTCTCGGCGGCCGTCACCTTCCTGGCGACCCCCGCAGCGCGACTGGTGGCACGCCGCTTCGGTGCGATGACGGCCGTCAGACAGAGGGACGTCCACAAGGACCCCACCCCCCGGCTCGGCGGCGTCGCCATGTTCGCGGGCGTCGCCGTCGCCATGGTCATCGCCTCCCGCACGAAGTTCCTCGCACCACTGTTCGCCGAGTCGTTCCAGGCGTGGGCGATCCTGATCGCCGCCGGCCTGATCTGCCTGCTCGGCGCCCTGGACGACAAATGGGACCTCGACTGGGTCACGAAGCTCGCCGGTCAGGCCCTCATCGCGTTCTTCCTCGCCTGGCAGGGCGTGCAGCTCGCCAGCCTCCCCATCGGCGGCGTCACTCTCCTCAGCCCGCGCTCCGCGCTGATCCTCACAGCGGTGGTCATCATCGGCTGCATGAACGCCGTCAACTTCGTGGACGGCCTCGACGGCCTCGCCAGCGGCGTCATGGCGATCGGCGGTGGCGCGTTCTTCCTCTACGCCTACATCCTCACCCGCGACTCCTCCTCCACCGACTTCTCCTCCCTCGCCGCCCTCATCGCCGCGGTGATGATCGGCGCCTGCCTCGGATTCCTCCCGCACAACTTCTCCAAAGCACGGATATTCATGGGGGACTCCGGGGCGCTGCTGCTCGGCCTGCTGCTGTCCGCCGCGACCATCGCCGTCACCGGCCAGGTGGATCCGGCGCAGCTGTCCACCGTGGACGTGTTCGGCCAGTTCCTGCCGATCCTGCTGCCGATCGGGGTGATGATCGTGCCGCTGCTGGACATGGTCCTGGCCGTCATCCGCCGAGTCGGCAGCGGCAAGTCGCCGTTCCACGCGGACCGCATGCACCTGCACCACCGGCTCCTTGAGATCGGTCACAGCAAGGTGGGGGCAGTGCTGATCATGTACCTGTGGACCGTCGTGGTGTGTGCCATCCTGCTGGCACCCGTCTTCTTCACCCGCACCATCGCCGTCAGCGTCGCCGTGATCGGCCTGCTCGCCGCGATCGTGCTCACCGCCGATCCCCTCTCCCGCATCCAAGCGCTGCGCGCCAGGAAAGGACAGCATGAACGCCGCTGAGCAGAACCCGTCGGCCCCGCCCCGGCTGGGGGAGACCAACATCGCACTCACCCGCGCCGCTGCGATCGGCATCGCGGTCGGTGTGGTGCTGGACCTCCTCGTCATCGGCATCGCCGCCGTCGGATTCGACCGGGCCGAGCTGTGGGGAGCCGTCCTCGGCACCGTACTCGCCCTCGTGGTGACGGTGCCGACCCTGCTGACGGCGCGCTTCGCCACCCACCGCGGCTTCGGCGCCCTCGCCTCCGCGGTGCTCGGCTCATGGCTGGTGAAGATGATCGTGCTGATCGCCGTTCTGCTGCTGGTGCGGGGCAGTGCGTCGGTGTCGATGCCGTGGATCGGAATCGCGCTGCTCGCCGGGGCGGTCGTCGCGACCGTGGTGGAGATCAGTCTTATGATGCGCCACACACCGCGACTGAACGTCTGATCTGTGACGCGGCGTCGCCGACGGGCTCTGGTATGCTCATCCGAGTGCAATCGGCGCGTCGACCGCGCGCCAGGACCGACCTCAGGCCGCACGAATCAACATCGACGTTGACGTATTGCCCAGGCAATCTCGGCCCGCAACACATGGGAGTTAGAGCTGTTGACCGCTGACGTTTCCTCGCCCGAACTCGCCGCTTCAGGCGATGAGCTCTACCACACCCCCACCCTCGGAGAGTTCTTCCCGGACGCGATCCTCTTCGCCGGCACCCCCTTCGAGTTCAACCGCGTCCAGCTGGTCCGCCTGATCATCCTCGTGGTGGTCCTGGTCGGCACCTACCTCATCGCCTCCCGCGCGAAGCTCGTCCCAGGCCGCATCCAGTCGATCTTCGAGCTCATCATCGAGTTCGTGAACACCCAGATCATCGACTCCGTCATGGGCTCCGAGCGCGGCCGGCAGTTCTCCCCGATGCTCATCACCATGTTCGTGATGATCTTCGCGATGAACCTCGGCGGCGTCATCCCCGGCATGAACCTCGCCGGCACCTCCGTGATCGGCCTGCCGCTCATGCTGGCCCTGTGGACCTTCGTCACCTACATCATCTTCGGCGTCAAGAAGCACGGCCTCGGCGGCTACCTCAAGCACGAGACGATGCCCCCGGGCGTCCCGAAGCCCATCTACCTGCTGCTCATCCCGATCGAGTTCCTGCAGGTTGCGATCATCCGCTGGGCGTCGCTGACCATCCGACTCCTCGCCAACATGGTCGCCGGCCACATGATGCTGGTCGTCTTCATCTCCCTGACCCAGGGCCTGCTGCTCAGCGGCACCTGGCTGATGGCCGTGTCGCCGCTGTCCGGCGCACTCGCCATCGGAATCTACGGCTTCGAGATCTTCGTTGCCGCCCTCCAGGCGTTCGTGTTCACCATCCTGTCGGCCGTGTACATCAACATGGCCACCAGCGACGAGCACTGATCGATCACCTCTTCTTCCCGATAACCTCACCGCCTGTCCCGGACCCGGGGCGGCAAACCGAAAGGAAACCCTGTGGAACCGACCATCCTCGCCGAGCTCACCGGTAACGTCGCGTCGATCGGCTACGGCCTGGCCGCCATCGGCCCGGGCATCGGCATCGGCATCATCGTCGGCAAGACCGCTGAGGCAACCGCCCGTCAGCCCGAGCTGCGCGGTCAGCTGCAGACCACCATGTTCATCGGTATCGCGTTCACCGAGATTCTGACCCTGCTGGCCATCGTCACCGGCCTCATCTTCTCCTGATCCGCCTGACGAGGATTCCATCCATGAACATCGCCGCGAAAGACGTTCCGGGAACAGCTCTGCTGATCCCGGCGTGGTCCGAGATCATCTGGACCCTGCTCTTCCTGGTGATCTTCGCTCTTGTCTTCATGAAGTTCATCCTTCCCAAGATGAACCGCGTGCTCGATGAGCGCGCAGAGAAGATCCAGGGCGGTCTCCAGCAGGCCGAGCAGGCCCAGCAGGAGGTCTCCCGCCTGAAGGAGACCCAGGAGCAGGAGCTCGCCGAAGCTCGCCGCGAGGCAGCCGAGATCCGCGAGGGCGCCCGTCAGGAGGGTGCGCGCATCATCGCCGAGGCGAAGCAGCGCGCAGACCTCGAGGCCGAGCGCTCCCTGGCGGCCGGTCGTCAGCAGCTCGACGCCGAGCGCACCGCCGCCGCAGCCCAGCTGCGCGGTGAGGTTGGCACCATGGCCAGCGAGCTCGCCTCCCGCATCGTCGGCGAATCGCTGACCGATGACGCGCGCTCCAGCCGAGTGATCGACCGGTTCCTCGACGACCTCGAGTCGTCTACGACCGCCAAGTGACAAGAAGGTGACCATGCGAGGAACATCCGCCGCATCGCTCGCCGATGTGCTCTCCCGGACTGAGGACGTCGTTGCACGCTCCTCCCAGTCCATGGAGGAGCTCGCCTCCGAGCTCTTCCAGATCGCCGCAGCAGTCGACACCAGCAACCAGCTGGTCCGCCTGCTCAGCGATCCGGGCCGCGACCCCGAACTGAAGAGCACCGCGGTGCGCACCCTGATCCAGGGCAAGGCGTCCGACGAAGCCCTCGAGCTCACCGAGGAGGTTGTGCGCCGCCCCTGGTCGGAGCAGAACCACATCCTCGACGCGCTCGAGGCAGCAGGCGCATCCGCCCTGCTGTCCCAGGCCGAGAAGGCCGGCCGGCTCGAGACGGTGGAGGAGGAGCTGTTCCAGTTCTCCCGCCTCATCGACTCCGAGCCCGAGCTGACCGCTGCCTTCGATGAGCATCGTGACGATGCGGGCGCACGCCGCTCCATCGCCCGTCGCCTCCTCGAGGGCCGAGTCGACCCGGTGACCGTCGCTCTGGCCGTGCAGGCCGTCGGCGCAGACGCTGAGATGAAGGCATCCCGACGGGTTCTGCACTTCGCAGAGTTCGCCGCTGACAGGCGGCGCCGTCTCCTCGCGGTGGTCACCAGCGCGACCGAGCTCTCCGACAGGCAGCAGTCGCGCCTCTCCGAGATCCTGGCCGCCAAGTTCGGCCAGAGCGTCCAGATGAACTTCGAGGTCTCGCCGGATGTCATCGGCGGGATGCGAGTCCAGGTCGGGGACGACCTGTACGACGCAACGGTCCTCTCGCGCCTCACCGAGGCGCGGTCGAGGCTCTCGGCGTGACACCCCAAGCAACGAACACAAGCGTCCCGGTCCTGCCGGGTAGAGAAAAGGAAGCGGAGCAGCGCGATGGCTGAGCTCACGATTCGTCCCGAAGAGATCCGGGACGCTCTGAACACTGCGGTGTCCACCTACCAGCCTGGTGGAACCGACCGCGAAGAAGTTGGCCGAGTCTCGGAGACCGCCGACGGCATCGCCCGTGTCACGGGCCTGCCCAACCTGATGGCGAACGAGCTCGTTCGCTTCGAGGACGGCACCCTGGGCCTGGCCCTGAACCTCGAACTGACCGAGATCGGTGTGGTCATCCTCGGCGACTTCGCCACCGTCGAAGAGGGCCAGGAAGTCCGCCGCACCGGTGAGGTCCTGTCGGTCCCCGTCGGCGAGGGCTACCTCGGCCGCGTGGTCGACGCCCTCGGCAACCCGATCGACGGCCTCGGCGAGATCGCCACCACGGGCCGTCGTGCCCTCGAGCTGCAGGCCCCCACGGTGATGCAGCGCAAGAGCGTGAAGGAGCCGATGCAGACCGGCATCAAGGCGATCGACGCCATGACGCCGATCGGCCGCGGCCAGCGCCAGCTGATCATCGGTGACCGCCAGACCGGTAAGACCACCATCGCGGTGGACACCATCCTGAACCAGAAGGCCAACTGGGAGAGCGGCGATCCCTCGAAGCAGGTGCGCTGCATCTACGTCGCCGTCGGCCAGAAGGGCTCGACCATCGCCTCCGTGCGCGCCACCCTCGAAGAGGCCGGCGCCCTGGAGTACACCACGATCGTCGCCGCTCCGGCATCCGACCCGGCGGGCTTCAAGTACATCGCGCCCTACACGGGCTCGGCCATCGGCCAGCACTGGATGTACGAGGGCAAGCATGTCCTCATCGTCTTCGACGACCTCTCCAAGCAGGCCGAGGCCTACCGCGCCGTGTCCCTGCTGCTGCGCCGTCCGCCGGGCCGCGAGGCTTACCCCGGTGACGTGTTCTACCTGCACTCCCGCCTGCTCGAGCGCTGCGCGAAGCTCTCCGACGCCATGGGCGGGGGCTCCATGACCGGCCTGCCGATCATCGAGACCAAGGCGAACGACGTCTCGGCCTACATTCCGACCAACGTCATCTCCATCACCGACGGTCAGTGCTTCCTGCAGTCCGACCTCTTCAACGCCAACCAGCGTCCCGCCGTGGACGTGGGCATCTCGGTGTCCCGCGTGGGCGGCTCCGCCCAGGTCAAGGCCATGAAGTCGGTGTCCGGTACCCTGAAGATCTCGCTCGCGCAGTACCGCGACCTCGAGGCCTTCGCGATGTTCGCCTCGGACCTCGACGCCGCCTCCAAGCAGCAGCTGAACCGCGGCGCTCGCCTCATGGAACTGCTCAAGCAGGGCCAGGGCCAGCCGATGCCCGTGGAGGAGCAGACCGTGTCGATCTGGGCCGGCACCACCGGTAAGTTCGACGACGTCGAGGTGGAGGACGTGCGCGAGTTCGAGTCCCGCCTGCACGAGTACCTGCGTCACAACGGGTCCGTGCTCTCCACCATCCGCGAGTCCGGCAAGTTCTCCGATGAGACCGAAGCCGAGCTGACCCAGATCGTCGAGAACGTGAAGCGCGACTACTTCGCTGAGAAGCAGGGCTCCTCGGTCTACGACCAGCAGGGCGAGGTCAGCGATGACAGGATCGAGCAGACCTCCATCCTGGGGTCGTCCCAGAAGTGACATCGGGTCACGTTCGATTTCGATAGTCACGAGGGAGTTTCATGGGAGCCCAGCAAAGGGAGTACAAGAAGAGGATCTCGTCCGCCACGGGCATGAAGAAGATCTTCCAGGCTCAGGAGATGATCGCCGCGGCGCGCATCTCCAAGGCCCACGCCCGTGTGCTCGCGACCACTCCGTATGCGGACGCCATCACCGACGCGATCGCATCGGTGGTCAAGCACACGAAGGACGCGGAGCATCCGTTCCTGGTGCACGATCGCACGAGCAGCAACCGGGTCGGCGTCCTGCTGATCACGGCTGACCGCGGCATGGCGGGCTCGTACTCGCCGTCCGCCATCCGCGAAGCGGAGATGCTCGGCAACAAGCTGCGCAAGGCGGGCAAGGAACCGGTCATGTACGTCGTCGGCCGCAAGGGCGAGTCGTACTACCGCTTCCGCAACCGTCCGCCGCACAAGGCATGGACCGGCATCCGCGAGGAGGAGATGGCTGAGGTCGGCCTCACCATCGCCCGCGAGCTGCGCGATGCCCTGCTCAGCGAGGATCCGTCGGAGCACCTGGACGAGCTGTACGTGGTGGGGCACAAGTTCCACAACCGCTTCCGCCAGGAGCCGCGGATCGCTCGTCTCGTGCCGCTCAGCCTGCACGGCGACGACCAGGCCGCGCAGAACAGCAGCGAGACGTTCCCGCTGTACGAGTACAGCCCGGATCCGGAGTCGGTGTTCGCCGAGCTCGTTCCGCGCTACGTGGAGTCGCGCATCATCAACATCCTCCTGCAGTCCATCGCGTCCGAGCACGCGAGCCGGCAGAAGGCGATGAAGACCGCGACGGACAACGCCGAGACCCAGATCCAGAAGTTCACGCGTCTTGCCAACTCGGCCCGGCAGGCGGAGATCACCCAGGAGATCACGGAGATCGTCGGCGGTGCCGACGCCCTGAGCTCCTCCGGCCGAAAAGAACGCTGAGTCAGACAGAGCATGTTGGAGAACACAATGACCACCATCGAAACCGCACCGTCGAAGACGGCCACCGGCCGCATCGCACGCGTGACCGGCGCCGTCGTCGACATCGAATTCCCCCCGGGCAACATCCCGGAGATGTACAACGCTCTGACCACCGAGGTCGAGCTGCCCACCGATGAGGGCGCGGCGCGCCACACCCTCACCCTCGAGACCGCCCAGCACCTCGGCGACGGCATGGTCCGCGCCATCGCGCTGAAGCCGACCGACGGCCTCGTCCGCGGCCAGGAGGTCACCGACACCGGTGCACCGATCTCGGTGCCCGTCGGCGACTTCACCCTCGGCAAGGTGTTCGACGTGGTGGGCAACGTCCTCAACGTCGAAGAAGGGCAGCAGCTCGAGGTCAACGAGCGCTGGCCGATCCACCGCAAGGCGCCGAACTTCGACCAGCTGGAGTCCAAGACCCAGATGTTCGAGACCGGCATCAAGTCGATCGACCTGCTCACCCCGTACGTGCAGGGCGGAAAGATCGGCCTGTTCGGCGGCGCAGGCGTCGGCAAGACCGTGCTCATCCAGGAGATGATCTACCGCGTGGCCAACAACCACGACGGTGTGTCCGTGTTCGCCGGCGTCGGCGAGCGCACCCGTGAGGGCTGGGACCTCATCGAAGAGATGACCGAGTCCGGCGTGATCGAGAAGACCGCCCTGGTCTTCGGCCAGATGGATGAGCCGCCGGGCACGCGTCTGCGCGTGGCCCTGTCCGCACTGACAATGGCGGAGTACTTCCGCGATGTGCAGTCGCAGGACGTGCTGCTGTTCATCGACAACATCTTCCGCTTCACCCAGGCCGGCTCCGAGGTGTCCACCCTGCTGGGCCGTATGCCCTCGGCCGTGGGCTACCAGCCGAACCTGGCGGACGAGATGGGCGTTCTGCAGGAGCGCATCACCTCGACCCGCGGCCACTCGATCACCTCGATGCAGGCGATCTACGTGCCGGCCGATGACTACACCGACCCGGCCCCGGCCACCACGTTCGCGCACCTCGACGCCACCACGGAGCTCAGCCGTGAGATCGCCTCGCGCGGTCTCTACCCGGCCATCGACCCGCTGGCATCGACCTCGCGCATCCTGGACCCGCGCTACATCGGCGACGACCACTACGAGACCGCAGTGCGCGTGAAGCAGATCCTGCAGCGCAACAAGGAGCTTCAGGACATCATCGCGATGCTCGGCGTCGACGAACTGTCCGAGGAGGACAAGGTCATCGTGGCGCGCGCTCGGCGCATCCAGCAGTTCCTCTCGCAGAACACCCACATGGCGAAGCAGTTCACCGGTGTGGACGGCTCCGACGTCCCGCTGCGCGACACCATCGAGGGCTTCAAGGGCATCTGCGACGGCGACTTCGACCACATCGCCGAGCAGGCGTTCTTCAACTGCGGCGGCATCGACGACGTCATGCGTCAGTGGGACTCCATCCAGAAGGGCCTCAACTGATGTCAGCGTCGATGCTCAGCGTCACGTTCGTCACCGCCCACCAGACGGTCTGGGAGGGCGAGGCGAGCTACGTGCGCGTCCCCGCCGCCGACGGATCCATGGGCCTGCTGCCCAACATGGCGCCCGTCCTGGCCGCTCTGCAGCCGGGCATCGTCGAGATCACCCGGGCCGACGGCTCGCAGTTCGCGATGCAGGTGACCGGTGGGTTCGTGTCCGTGGATCACTCGACCGTCAAGGTCGTGGTGGACGAGGCCAATGAGCTGACGGCTGCCTGACCAGCGTTCACCACGCCTGAACCGATGAGCGCCCCGTTCCTTCTTCTCGAAGCGTGCGGGGCGCTCATCGCTGTTCTGGGGCTCGTCATGCTGGTGCGCGCCATCGTCGCGACGCGTTCGCGCGGCGGGGTGGAATGCTCTGTGCTGCGGCCCGAGCCGCGGCGCGGCGCCTGTTGGAGGGATGGGACGCTGCGGTTCGCCACCGATGAGCTGCGCTGGCACCGCACGATCGGCTTCCTGCTGACGGCGGGGCTGGTGATCCGGCGCGATGACATCGAGGATGTCGCCAGGGAGCAGGCCGACGGGTCCGACAGCTGGGTGCGGGTCGAGATCGCGCGCACCGGAACGGCACCCGCGGTGCAGATGCAGATGCCTCCGGCGGCGTCCTACGCGCTCGGCGCCTGGATTGAGTCAGCGCCGGCCCGCGGCGACTTCGTGCACTGACGAGCTGGTTCCGCCCAGGCCCCGTGCCGCAGTCGGTGGACGCTGTGGGAGCGGATCAGATCCACTGGCCGGCGCGCATCACACGCTCCGGCCGCAGGTCCCCGTCCGTGAGGACGACATCGGCCCGCAGACCGGTGCTGAGCGCACCCCGATCGGACAGTCCGAGCACCCGTGCGGGTGTGGAGCTGGCGGCGCGGACGGCCTGACCGAGGTCCACGCCGGCGTCGCGCACGGCGAAGCGGACTACGTCGAGCAGATGTGCGGTGCCTCCGGCGATCGAGCCGCCGTGGGTGAGGCGGGCCGTGCCGTCGGCGACGGTGACGTCAAGGGAGCCGAGACGGTAGGAGCCGTCAGCCATGCCGGTGGCGGCCATTGCGTCGGTGATCAGCAGGACCATGTCCTCACCGGCGAGGTCGAACACGAAGCGCACGGTGTCGGCGGAGGTGTGGACCCCGTCGGCGATGAGCTCCACCACCATGTCCCCGCGGGCCGACGCGTCCAGGCAGGCGAACGCGGGGCCGGCGTCACGGTGGTGAATGGGGCGCATCCCGTTGAACAGGTGCGTCGCCGTGGGGATCGCACCGGCCTGCAGGCTGAACGCGATGGCCTCGAGCATCTGGTACGCGGAGCAGTCGGTGTGGCCGTAGCTCGGCAGGGCGCCCGCCTCGATCAGCGCCTCGCTCATGGGGTCCACCTGGGGGTCCTCGGGGGCGAGGGTCATGGTGACGATGGTGCCGTCACCGGCGTCCAGCAGCTCCTTCAGAGCGCCGACGGAGCCCGGTCGGATCAGCTCTGGGTCGTGGGCGCCGCGGCGGGCCTGGGAGATGTGCGGCCCCTCCAGGTGAATGCCGGCGAGTTCGCCGCCTCGGACCAGGGGAGCGAGGGTGCCGATGCGCTCCAGGAGGGTGGCGTGCGCGGCGGTGACGAGGGAGGCCACCAGTGTGGTGGTGCCGTGGCGGGCGTGTTCGGCGATGGCGGTGCGGGCGTCGTCGGCGTCCATGGCGTCGGGGAATCCGATGCCGCCTCCGCCGTGGTTGTGGATGTCGATCAGGCCCGGCAGGATCAGGCCGCTGTGGATGATCTCCTCGGCGCCCGCGGGAACGTAGGGGGCTCCCTCGGCCGGGCCGGCGTAGTGGATGGTGCCGCCGTCGATGATGATGCGGGCGTCTTCCAGCAGGCGGCCGTCCACGACCGCGCGGCCGATGATGATGGTGGCCATCAGAACAGTCTCGCTTCCTTGTCGTCGATACCCCGCAGTTCGTCGTAGTCGAGCGTGACGCAGTCGAAGCCGCGGTCACCGGCGAGGGTCTTGGCCTGCGGCTTGATCACCTGCGCGGCGAACACGCCGCGCACGGGCGCCAGCAGCGGGTCCCGATTCAGCAGGTCCACGTAGCGGGTGAGCTGCTCGACGCCGTCGATCTCGCCGCGGCGCTTGATCTCGATGGCCACGCAGCCGCCCTCGGGGTCGCGGGCGAGGATGTCGACCGGGCCGATGGCGGTGGGGTATTCGCGGCGCACCAAGGACCAGCCGTCGCCGAGGGCGTCCATGTTGTCCGCCAGCAGGGCCTGCAGGTGCGCTTCGACGCCGTCCTTGATCAGCCCGGGGTCGACGCCGAGCTCGTGGCTGGTGTCCGAGAGGATCTCGTGGACCTGCACGCGCAGGGTGTCACCGGTCTTGCCGTGGGTGACGGTCCATTCCTCCACCCAGTCGCCGTCCTCGGCGTCCTGGGCGCGCCCGTCGTCCTCGGGCAGCGCGACCCGCAGGGTGCACGGCGGGGCCATCCAGTTCAGCGGCTTGTAGCTGCCGCCGTCGGAATGGACGAGCACGCTGCCGTCGGCCTTCACGATGAGCAGGCGCGGGGCGCGGGGGAGGTGGGCCGTGAGTCGGCCGGTGTAGTCAACTGAGCATTCTGCAACCACTAATCGCACCCGCTCAGCCTACGTGAGAGCGCGCCGGGGAGCCCAACGTCGCCGTCCCCGTCGCGCGGCGGGGAGTGATCCCCGATTCGGCTGTGGGCGCAGATCTCGAAGCGTGCGGGGTTTTCGTGCAAGACTCTTTCCACGGCCCGGGGCCTCGACGACGCCCGCGGCTGGACCGACTATGTGGGAGAAGAGATGACTCAGCACCTGACGCGCCGTTCGATTCTGTCGTTCGGTGCCCTTGCCGCGGCCGGTGGCGGCCTCGCCGCCTGCTCGTCCTCGACGAAGAAGGCGGCCCCGAGCCCGTCGGTGAGCCCCACGCCCACCACCCCGCCCTCCGCCCTCGACGAATCGGAGCTCGCCGATCTGCTCACCGAGCTCAACAAGGCGCTCACCACCGCAGACGAGAAGAAGGATCCGAAGCTGCTGTCGCCCATCGTGGCCGGCAGTGCACTGGCTGAGCGCACCGCCAGCTACGAGATCATGAAGAAGGTGGGCGAGGAGACCCTCAAGGCTGATCCGGACCGCGCACCGAAGCTGAGCCGCCCCGATGACGCCGTGAAGATCGGCATCGCGACCGACGCGCAGGGCGGGGCCCGCTACGCCCTGGCCGTCGCCGACGCTGAGAACGGCGAGGGCCTGCCGTTCTTCGTCGGCTTCGAGCAGCAGGAGGACGCCTCCGACTCCTCCCGCTTCGTCTCCTGGGGCTGGGCGCGTCAGCTGGCGAACGTGAAGATGCCGACGGTGGCCCCGATCCCGACGGGGTCCGAAGCCGCGGCCGTGGACGACGCTGAACTGCTGATGTCGCCGAAGGACGCCATCGCCCTGTACTGCCGTGTGCTCACCGACGGGCACGACAACGCGGACAAGGACGATGTGGTGGCCACCGACCCGTTCCTCGAGGAGAACCACGCGGAGATCCAGACCGAGCGCAAACAGATCAACGAAGGCGTGGACTGGGACCAGATCGCACAGGTGCGGGAGGAGTACACCCCGAACGAGCAGGAGTACCTCGGGATCCGCACGGTGGACGGCGGCGCGATCGTCATGACCACCCTGACCTCGAACCGGCGGCTCAGCGTCAGCTCCGGTCAGGTGGAGTACGGCGCGGACACGGTGCTGGCGAAGCTGGTGGGCCGCCACACGTTCACCAAGGAGCTCGTGCGCACCTACGGCTCCACCATCGCTCTGCACATTCCGGCGAAGGACCAGACCGGCGAGAAGATCCAGCCGATCGCCGGCTATAAGGTACTGCTGAAGGCCAGCGGCAGCTGACCGGTGCTCCGCGCGGACGCGGCACGCCCGACCGACACGAACCCCAGACAAGGAGAACCCTCCACGATGACCGACGCCTATGGTGTGATGGACTTCAGCTCGCTGAAGAAGGAGAACAGCGCCGCCGGCACCTCCCAGCCGCTGGCCGACGAGGTCTCCGTCAGCGAACAGGACCTGCAGGGCCTGATCGACTCCTCGCAGCAGCAGCTGACTCTCCTGCTCGTCACCAGCGCTCGGGTCCAGGGCGGGGCCTCGTTCGTCGATGCGGTGCGCGCCGCTGTGGGGCGCCATGCGGGAACGATCCGCCTGGCGCTCGTGGATGCGGATCAGCAGCCGCGCGTAGCGGCTGCGCTGCGCGTGCAGTCCCTGCCCGCTGCCATGCTGATGATGAAGGGCCAGATCCAGCCCCTGTTCGAGGGCGCGGTCGCGGACGACCAGCTGCAGTCCGTGATGGAGCAGCTGGCTCAGCTCGCGGCGCAGGAGGGCATGTCGGTGGGGGAGGCCCCGTCGGATGCCCCCGCTGCCGCTCAGCTGCCCCCGGAGCTGGAGCACGCCACCACCCTGCTGCAGAACGGCGACCTCGCCGGAGCGCAGAAGGCGTTCGAGGACTACCTGGAGACCCACCCCGGTGATCCGGAGGCGAAGCGCGGCGCCGCGACCACCCGCCTGATGGAGCGCACCCGCGAGGTGGACCTGCAGGAGGGCCGCCGTGCAGCCGCCGACGCGCCTGAGGACCTCGATGCCCAGCTCCTGGGGGCGGACCTCGACCTGCTTGGCGGGCACGTGGACGATGCGTTCGGCCGCATCCTCGACCGCTATGCAGCCGCCGACGCGGAGACCCGCGACCGCCTGCGCGAGCGCCTGCTCGACCTGTTCGACGTTGTCGGTGCGGACGATGAGCGTGTGGGCGCTGCTCGTCGCCGCCTCGCCCGCCTGATGTTCTGACCCACTGTTCCAAGCCGTCACCGCTGACGGCGCCGACGCGCCGGCCACACCCCGCGAAAGGACCCGCATGAGCACTCCGGACCCCCAGCAGCAGCCCTGGGACAGGCCCCGCACCGGCCGGCGCCGCCAGGAGGCGCCCGCTCAGCAGGCCCCCTCCCAGCAGGCCGCGCCCCAGCAGGACCCGTCCGCGTCCGCCCGGAGAACTGCGGCCCCGGACCGCACAGCGCAGGGCCGCCCGTTCGAACCGGTCGAGCGGGCGCTCAGCGCTGCGGAGCAGAACCGCGCCGACGACGTCATCGAACGGATCTCCGCCACCTTCCGCTCCCGCGTGGTGGGCCAGGAGCGTCTGCGGCTCGCACTCGTCGCCTCCCTGGCCGCCGGCGGTCACATCCTGCTGGAGTCCGTCCCGGGCCTGGCGAAGACCACCGCTGCGCAGGCGCTCGCCACCGCGATCGGCGGCAGCTTCGCCCGCATCCAGTGCACCCCGGACCTGATGCCGAACGACATCCTCGGCACCCAGATCTACAACTACGGCACCGGCGAGTTCACCACCCAGCTCGGACCCGTCCACGCGAACATCGTGCTGCTCGATGAGATCAACCGGTCCAGCGCGAAGACCCAGTCGGCGATGCTGGAGGCGATGCAGGAGCGGCAGACCTCCATCGGCGGTGAACTGTTCCGCCTCCCGGACCCGTTCATGGTGCTCGCCACCCAGAACCCGATCGAGGAGGAGGGCACCTATGTCCTCCCCGAGGCGCAGATGGACCGATTCCTGCTCAAGGAGATCCTCACCTACCCCAGCCCGCGCGACGAGCACGCGATCCTGGACCGCTCCACCTCCGGTGAGCTGACCGCCCCGCGGGCCGCGGCTCCGACCGTCAGCCTCGAGGACATCCGCTTCCTGCAGTCCGCAGTGGATCGGGTCTACGTGGATCCGGCGATCAAGCGGTACATCATCGACCTCATCTTCACCACGCGCGGCACCGGGCCCCGCCCGATCGAGAACCTGACGCAGTCGGTGCGCGTGGGCGCATCTCCGCGCGGGTCCCTCGCTCTGATGCGGGTGGGGCAGGCGCATGCGCTGCTGCACGGCCGCGACTTCGTCACCCCGGAGGACGTGCGCGCCCTCGCCCACTCGGTGCTGCGTCACCGCCTCGTGCTGACCTTCGATGCCATCGCGGCCGGCATGAGCACCGAATCCATCATCGACGCGGTGTTCGCCGCCGTCCCGCAGCCGTAGCACCGACGGAGTCCGATCGCCGATGTCGCAGTCGCTGCTCACCCGAGTGCAGGCCCGCGTGGACCTGCACACCTCCCGCAAGGTCCGCGGCCTGATCACCGGCCGCGGCACCTCCCTGTTCACGGGCCACGGTGAGGACTTCGACGACCTCAAGGCGTACCAGCCCGGCGACCGCATCTCCGACATCGACTGGAAGGCGACCGCCCGCTCCGGTGAACCGCTGATCCGCCGATTCACCGAACAGCGGATCCGGCACATCGCGATCATTGCGGACACCTCCCGGTCGATGTCCGCCACTGCCGCCGACGGCACCGACAAGCTCGAGGCGATGCTGCTCGCGGCGGGCCTGGTGTGCTTCGCCGCCCGACAGCACGCCGACCAGGTGGGACTGGTGGCCGGCACCGCGGACGCCCCGGAGACCCTGCCGATGCGGTCCTCGGACGCCCACCTGGAGCTGCTGCTGCGCACCGTTCAGCTCGCCACCACGGCCCAGGCGGGGGAGGGGGACGACCGGTGGCTGCTGGAGCGGGCGCACCGCTGGATCCGTCGGCCGTCCCTGCTGCTGTTCATCACCGACGAGGCGCGCCCATCCCCGGACCTGGAGGCGGACATGCGGCTGCTGGCGCGGCGCCACGACCTGCTCGTGCTGCGCATCCGCGACGCCGACCCGCTGCAGCCGGACCGACTGACCCACAGCGTGGAGGACACCGACGCCGACCACGACCTGCTGGACTACACCCGACGGGACCCGGCGGTGCGGCGAGCTGTGCAGCGCTACCGGGAGGCCCGCGAACAGCAGGTCACCGCGATGCTGGACGGTCTGCACATCGCCCACGCCCTCACCGACGGCGCCGACAGCGTGGTCGATGACATGATCCGACTGCTGCGCGCACCGAGGAGGCCGCATGGACGGCGTTGAGATCATCGAACCGCCGCAGTACTCCGTGGCCTGGCCGATCCTGGCGCTGCTGTGCCTGCTGGCGATCATCGGCACCCTGCTGGCGATCCGCCTCGTGACCAGGTGGGCGGCGGAGCGGGCGGCGTGGGCGAGGCGACCCACGGAGTCCGACACCGTGAAGGCTGAGTTCCTCCGGGTGCTCGCTGACCTGCGCCGCCGGTTCGACGCCGGCGAGATCGGCACCCGCGAGGCCCACCAGGAGCTGGTCGCGCTGCTGCGCCTGTTCGTCCGCCGCACCTCCGGCATCGCGATCGACACCGAGCACCTGGATGCGGTGCGCCGCGACCCCGAGCTCGGCCGCATGGGCGAGCTGATCGGCCGGCTGTACGAGCCGAGCTTCTCCCTGGCGTCGAGTGCGCAGATGGACGAGTCGCTGCAGGAGGCGCGGGAGGTGATCCGCGCATGGTGATGGTGCTGTGGTGGGTCACTCTCATCATCCTCGGCGTCGGTCTGATCGCGGCGCTGATCGCGCTGCGGTTCCGCCGCGCCCACGCGAAGCGTCCCACGATCCGGGTGGCGAACTCCGCGTATGTGGACTCCCTCCCCGCGGTGAAGCGTTCGCGGCGGATCGCGCTGATGCTGGCCGCCACCTCCGTCCTGCTCGCGGCGACACTGGTGCTGACCAGCGCCCTGCTGTCGGGGCGCCTGGCGACCGAACGGGTGGAGCAGCCGTCCACGCAGAGCCGCGACATCGTGCTGTGCCTGGACGTGTCGGGGTCGATGTCGGCCGTGGATGCGGACCTGCTGATGACGTTCAACGAAATCGTGCAGCGGTTCGACGGCGAACGCGTCGGTCTCACGGTGTTCAACAGCCGCGCCGTCACCGTGTTCCCCCTGACCCATGACTACCTGATGAGCCGTCGCCAGCTGGAGGCGGGCGCGCAGCTGATCGGCGGACAGTCCAGCACCACCGCCGAGGGCGATGCGAAGGCCACCGAGAACGACCGAGACGCCCTGCTCGAGCAGCTGCGCGCCACATCCCAGTCCACCGGCGCGGGATCCTCGTTGATCGGCGACGGCCTCGTCTCCTGCTCCCAGCAGTTCGACCGGTCCGATGAGTCCCGCTCCCGCTTCATCATCTTCGCGACTGACAACCAGCTGGCCGGCACTCCGCTGTACCAGCTGCCGGAGGCGATGGAGGCGGCGAAGCGCCGCGGCGCCACCGTGTACACCCTTGCACCGGACAGTGTGATCGGCGGCGCCGAACTGGAGGAGCTGCGCACTGAGACCGAGCGCACGGGCGGTCGAATGTGGACCACCGGCAGCGCGCAGAGCGTGGACACGATCGTGGCGGAGATCCAGAAGTCCCAGGCCGCGAAGACCGGGGGAGCGAAGCGCTCCTACTACACGGACCATCCCGCACCGTTCTGGCTCGCCAGCCTCCTGGCGATGGTGGGTGTGGTGGCCGTGGGCTGGAGGCAGCGATGAACCTCCAGTTCCTGCCGATCATTCCGCCCCTGGCGCTGATGACGCTGCTCCTGCCGCTGCTCGTGGTCTGCGTCGTCATGCTGGTCCGCCGGCCGCGCCTGCGTCTGGCGTGGGCGCGCCGCCTGCTGATGGTGCTGCTGCTCCTGGTGATCGCGCTGAGGCCGTTCAGCCCGAGCGATGTGATCGCCACCGAACGGAAGAACGCGAACGTCATCTTCGTGGTGGACCAGACCGGGTCGATGAACGCGGAGGACTACAACGGCTCGAAGCGGCGCGTGGAGGGCATGCGCGCCGATGCCGCCCAGATCACCGACCGCTTCGCCGGGGCGCGCTTCGCCATCATCTCCTTCGACTCCGCCGCTTCCCGTCAGCTGCCGCTGACCACGGACTCCACCGCGGTGCAGGCATGGTTCGACACCATGCGGCCCGAACCGCCGGGCTTCTCCAGCGGCTCCAACATCGACCGCGCCCAGGCGTCCCTGGACACCATGGTCCGCCGCACCGCGGAGGACGACCCGGAGTCGCAGATCATCGTCATCGTGATGAGCGACGGGGAGAACACCGACGGGAAGCAGTCCGTCCCGTTCTCCTCCGGCGACATGATCGACGCCGGCGCGGTCCTCGGCTACGGCACCACCGCCGGCGGCACCATGCGGGTGCACGGCGGGAAGGACGATGGTGAGGTCGTCACCGACTCCAGCGGTCAGCCCGGCCGCTCCCGCCTCGACGAAGGCGTGCTGAAGGAGGCCGCCGCGCAGCTCGGGGTGCCGTACATCCATCGCACCGAGCCCGGGCAGAGCCTCGAGGACGCGGCGAGCGGCGTCGAGCTCAGAACCATCGACAGCACACAGGCGAGCCCGCTGGACTCCGGACAGGACTGGTATTGGATCCCCGCGATCGCGCTCGGCGCTCTGGCGGTGTGGGAGCTGGCGGCGATGGTGCGGCGCCTGCCCCGGTCGCACCGCCGCCGGGAGGAGGACGCATGAGTACGACCGCACGAGGACGTCGCCGCACCCGCCGCGACCAGCGCTCCTACGGCACCGACCCCGCGAAGGAGTCGATGGCCAGGAGGATCTGCCTGGCGATCGCGGCGCTGCCGCTGATCCTCCTGCTGCTGCTGGGCGTGCGCGTCGCCACCATGCCGATGGTGCAGGCGTCCGCTCTCGCCAGCTACCGCGCCGGGGACTACAGCGGAACCGTCTCCGCCCTGACCCGAGTGAAGGTCGGCAACGTCTTCGAACCGTACCTGCCGCACCTCACCGAGGGCACCGCCCTGCTGAAGGACAAGAAGTACGCCGAAGCGGAAGCGGAGCTGACGGAGTCCCTCCGGCTGTGGTCCACAGCGAAGGACCTCAACGCGCCGCCGCACGCCCAGTGCAAGATCCGCAACAACCTCGCCATCGCGATCGCGGAGAAGTCCCGCACGATGGATGCGTCGGCCGCGCAGAAGGAGCTTGAGCGCGCCCAGGAGGTGCTCGCCCCCTGCGGGCCCCAGTCGGATCAGCGCAAGGACAACGAGGACCAGGAGTCCACTGATTCCACCTCGCGCGGCATCGAGGGGGAGAAGCAGCGCCGCTCCCACGAGCAGAACAAGGGCGACCAGACCGACCCGGGCGACCCGGAGAAGGACCCCGGTGACGGCGGCGACCAGCAGGAACCCACCGATGAACCGGCTGACGGGAACCAGCCGCCGAACGACGACCCCACGAAGGACCCGAACGGCGACGGCTCCGGTGACCCGGCCGACGACCCGACCCAGTCGAACCCGGACCAGGACCGGGAGGACGAGCTGAACAACCGCAACAAGGGCACGACCACCGGCGACCAGGCACCCCCACCGGACGGCGGCTCCGGAGACGAAGGACCAGACAAACCGTGGTGAACAATCGCACCTATCTCGACCATTCCGCCACCACCGCCCTGCGGCCGGCCGCCCGCGACGCCCTCGTCGACGCCGCCGGTGCGCTCGGCAACCCCACCAGCGTGCACACGTCCGGTCGGCGCGTCCGCGGCATCCTCGACGACGCCCTGCAGGAGATCGCGCAGCAGCTCGGTGTGCCGCGCAGCTGGCTGATCATGACCAGCGGCGGCACCGAAGCCGATAACCTCGCGCTGCGCGGCGCCGCCCACCTCGGTCCCGTCCTCGGCCTCGCCACCGACCACCCGGCGGTGGTGCAGACCGTCCAGGCGCTCAACGGCCGCCTTCTGCCCGTGCACCGCGACGGCACCATGGATCTCACGGCGCTTGAGACCGCGCTCGACCAGGCGCGGTCCGACGGAGCCCCCGCCTCCCTCGTCTCCGCCGCCCTGGTCAACAACGAGACCGGTGTGGTGCAGGACCTCAGCGCGATCGCCGGCCTCGCCCACCGGTACGGCGCCGCCGTCCACACCGACGCGGTGCAGGCAACGGGGCATGTGCAGCTGCCCGACTTCGACACGGTCGACCTGATGAGCCTGTCCGGGCACAAGATCGGCGCGCCCGTCGGCGTTGGCGTGCTCGTGGCGCAGCCCGATGTGAAGCTGGCGGCCGTCGGCACCGGCGGCGGTCAGCAGCGCGGCATCCGCTCCGGCACCCTGGACGCCGCGCACGCCGCCTCCTTCGCCGCCGCGCTGCGCGAGACCCTCGCTGATG
Source organism: Helcobacillus sp. ACRRO (assembly GCF_022347125.1). Taxonomy (NCBI): domain Bacteria; kingdom Bacillati; phylum Actinomycetota; class Actinomycetes; order Micrococcales; family Dermabacteraceae; genus Helcobacillus; species Helcobacillus sp. ACRRO. The sequence continues at coordinate 62,492 of NZ_JAKRNG010000007.1, read as the reverse complement.
CCGCTGCGGAGCAGGCGCGCCTGGGAAGCCTCGCGGAGCGGCTGCGCGCCGGCATCCGCGCCATCGACGCCGATGCCGTGTTCACCGCGGAGGATTCGCCGCACGCCCCGCACATCGTGCACGTCCAGTTCCCCGGCGCTGTGCAGGATGCGGTCCTGTTCGTCCTCGACCAGGCCGGGGTGGACTGCTCCGCCGGTTCCGCCTGCTCCTCCGGCGTCACGCAGGCGTCCCACGTGCTGGAGGCGATGGGCTTCGAGGAGTCGCTGATGCGCGGCGCCATCCGCTTCTCGTTCGGCTGGACCTCCAGCGAGCAGGATGTGGACGCGGTGCTGCAGGCGCTGCCCGATGCGCTCGAGCGGGGCCGCGCCATGGGGCGGCTGTTCGCCTGAGGCAGTCAGCTCACGTTCGCTTTCGCGCAGGGCGGCGCGAAACCTAGACTCGTGCGCGGCCCGTGCGCACCCGCGGGCGGCAGCGACACCCGGGAGGCAGTGCATGAAGGTCCTGGCAGCGATGAGCGGCGGCGTCGACTCAGCAGTCGCCGCGGCGCTCGCGAAGGAAGCCGGCCACGATGTGGTCGGTGTGCACATGGCGCTGTCCAAGAACCGCGACCAGACCCGCTCCGGGTCACGCGGCTGCTGCACGGTCGAGGACGCCTCCGATGCCCGCCGCGCCGCCGACCACATCGGCATCCCCTACTACGTGTGGGACCTCTCCGACGACTTCCACGACCTCGTGGTCAAGGACTTCCTCGCCGAATACGCCGCCGGCCGCACCCCCAACCCGTGCGTGCGCTGCAACGAGCGGATCAAGTTCGAAGCGCTCATGGACCGCGCCCGCCTCCTCGGCTTCGACGCCGTCTGCACCGGCCACTACGCCGTCATCGGCACCGACGGCCCGGACGGCGCGCCCTCCCTTCACCGCAGCGCCAATGACGCCAAGGACCAGTCCTACGTCCTCGCCGTCATGGGCCCGGAGGGACTGAAGCGCGCCATGTTCCCCCTCGGCCGCTTCGCCGACAAGGCCGAGGTGCGCGCCGAAGCGGACCGCCGCGGCCTCGGCGTGGGCCACAAGCCCGATTCCTACGACATCTGCTTCATCGCCGACGGCGACACCCGCGGCTTCCTCCAACGCTCCCTCGGGGAGGCCCCCGGCGAGATCGTCACCCCGGAGGGTGAGGTCCTCGGCGAGCACCGCGGCACCCACAACTTCACCATCGGGCAGCGCAAGGGCATCGGCCTGCAGCAGCCCGCCCAGGACGGCCGCCCCCGCTACGTGCTGGACGTGAAGCCGGACACCCGCCAGGTGGTGGTCGGCGCGGCTGAACTGCTGTCCACCCGCACCCTCGAAGCCGCCGATCTGATCCCCTTCGAGGACCTGGAGGTCGGCCGACGGGTGCAGGCGCAGATCCGCGCCCACGGCGCCGCCACCGGCGCCGTCGTCACCGCTGTGGACTCCGAGCGCATCACGGTCGACCTCGATGAGCCGATCCGCGGCGTCGCACCCGGCCAGACCCTCGTGCTGTACGACGGCGACCGGGTCCTCGCCTCCGCCACCCTCGACCGGCGCGCATGAGCCCGACCCCATCGAGCATGAGCAGCGCACCACTGGCGCGACTGGTCACCGACTCCACGCTCCGACTGCCGGCCACGAGCCTCACCGCGGGGGATTCCGCCGTCATCGCCGATGCGCTGATGCACCGCCTGGAGCGATCCCGCTCGCTTCTCGGCAGCGGTGTGGACGAGCAGATCCCGTCGGCCCCCGCGCTGGCGCACAGCGCCGCCGCCGACACCGCCACCGGCGCGGCCTCCTCCGCCCTGATCGACACCCCGCTCGCCGCCGCTCTCGCCAGCCTCGATCTCACCGGTGATCTCGCCCCGTACGGCTGGCGGGTCGGAGTGGGCGACGGCCTCGCCCTCCACGCCGCCCGCGACCACGCGAACCGCCTGCTGGACGCCGCGCGCATCGCTCTGTTCGGCTTCGACGGACCCCTCACCATCCAGCGGCCCGGATCCGTGGCGCTCGCGGCCGCCGTGTTCACCGCCTCGGGGGAGCGGGCGCTCGGCGACCCGGGCCTGCTGCGCGATCTGCCGCAACTGCTGGCCGACGGACTCGCGCGCGAGACGGCGCAGGTCCGTGAACGGGTGCCGGGCGCAGCCCTGGACATCACGCTCGACGAGCGGGGCCTGCGCGCTGTTCAGCAGGGCCGGATCCGCACCGCCTCCGGGTACCGGTTCCACCCGCCCGTCGGCCGGGACGCCATCACCCGCCACCTCGCAGCAGTCCTCCGCGGCGCGCCCACACAGCCACGCGTCCTCATCGATGCCCACACCGATTTGGTGGATGCGGCGCGGTCGGCGGGCGCCGAACGCATCGGCCTGGACCCGCTCTCAGGGCAGGCGCGGCGGCCGGGGAGGCTGTGGGAGCTGCTCGCCGATGCCCGCGACCGCGGCGTCGGGCTGACGTTCGTCCTCGCGCCCGGGCGGGAGGAGAAGGCACTGTCCCATGTGCTCAGCTGCTGGCGGGAGCTCGGGTTCGCGCCGCGCGAGGCGCGCGGGTTCGACTTCCTGCTCAGCCGCGGCTCGGCGCGCCGGCGGGAGCAGTCGCTGACCGCGGACCAGGCGCTGAGCCTGCCGGAGATCGAGCAGGGCATGCGGATGATGCTGCGGTGGGGCGAGCGCCTGGAGGCCTGAGGCTCAGGCGCGCACGAGCACCGCGACGAGGAAGCCGTCCTCCCCGGTGAACGGCGCCAGCTGCCAGGAGGAGAACGCCTGCTGAAGGCGCATCCCGGCGCGTTCGGCATCGGCGATGAAGTCCTCGGCGGACCATCCGCGGTGGGTCTGGAAACCCGCCACGAAGCGCGACGTGCTCGACAGGTGAGCGCGGATCGCCACCAGCGCGGGCCTGCGCTCCGCGGCTGCGAGGAACGACATCACATTGCCGGCGGAGACGATGACATCGGCCATGAGGCGGGACCCGTCAGCGGCGCGCAGGTCGAGCTCGGCGAGGTTGCCCACCCGCCAGTCGGCCCCCGGATGGTCCGTCCTGGCCGCCGCGATGAGGGTTTCATCGAGGTCCACACCGATGACGCGGTGCCCGGCGTCGAAGAGATAGCCCCCGGTGCGGCCGGTGCCGCAGCCCGCGTCGATGACGAACGAGCCCCGCTCGAGCATCGCATCGATCATGCGCGCCTCCCCGTGGATGTCCTGCCCCTGCGCCGCGAGGCGCCGCCACCGCTGGAAGTAGTCCGCGGCATGATTGGGGTTGGTGTGCACTGCGCGCAGCCAGATGTTCTCGGCCGGGCCGGGCGGCTGCGCACCGGTGCGTGGGAAGACGGGGATCGAGGTCATGGACTCAGCGTACGCGCGAGTGAGGTGACAGACTGGGGACCATGACAGCACGCATCGGACTCATCGGGTACGGACTCGGCGGCCGGGTCTTCCACGCCCCCTTCATCCGCGCCGCGCAGAACCTCGACCTCGTCGCCGTCCAGGTCACCAACGCGGAACGCGCCGCCCAGGCCCGCGCGGAGAACCCGTCGGCCCGGATCGTGGCCGACCTCGACGGCGTCCAGGCCGCCGGAGCCGAGGCCGTCGTCATCTCCACCCCGCCCGCAACCCACCGCGACCTCACCCTGGAAGCGGTCCGACGGGGACTGCACGTGGTGGTGGACAAACCGTTCGCGCTCACTTACGCCGACGCCCAGGAGATGGCGCGCGCCGCCGAGGAGGCCGGCGTGCTGCTGACCGTGTTCCACAACCGCCGGTACGACACCGACATCCGCACCGCCCGCGCCCTCATGCAGTCGGGCCGACTCGGCCAGGTGCGCCGGTTCGAGTTCGCCCTCGACCAGGGGTTCTCCGCCCCCGAGCGCGTCGCCTCGAAGGGCGGGGTCCTGCTGGACCTCGGCCCGCACGTCATCGACTGCGCCCTGCACCTGCTGGGCCCCGCCACCAGCGTCCACGCCCAGCTGCAGATGCGCCCGACCGACCAGGGCCCCACCGACGTGGCGCACGCGATCGCGATCGAGCACGAGAACGGCGCCCAGTCGCTGGTGTCGGCGACCAAGGCGTCCGGCATCGTCGGGCGGCGCCTCCGCCTCACCTCCGATGAGGGCTGCTACATCTCGGACTACACCGACGTGCAGGCCGACGCGGTGCAGGCCGGCCACTGGCCCGAGCACGACCGCGACGCCTGGGGCTTCGAGCAGAAGGCGCGCTGGGGCACCCTGCGCCTGCGGGAGGACGCCGGTGAGCCGCAGACCCGGGAGGGCCGGGCGGAGACCATCCCCAGCCAGAAGGGTGATGTCACCGAGCTGTACGAAGCGTTCGCCGACGCGATCACCAGCGGGGGAGAGGGCCCAGTCCCCGTGGCGGAGGCCCTGCACACGATGGAGGTCCTTCAGGCCGCCCGCACCAGCGCTGAGCAGGTCAGGGTGGTCCCCGTCGGCCGCGCAGCCCAGGGGGAGGACGCATGAGCGAGACCACTGATCTCGAAGCACGGGCCCGCATCGATGAGCTGCGCGCCCAGCTCGCCGAAGCCCGCTCCGCGTACTACGAGGACGACGAGCCGATCATGGCCGACGCCCAGTACGACGAGCTCGAACGCGAGCTGAAGGCCCTCGAAGAGGAGAACCCCGAGCTGAAGAGCGAGGAGTCGCCCACCGAGACCGTCGGCGGCGCCGTCGCGGCCGGCTTCACCCCCACACCGCACATCCAGCGGATGATGAGCCTGGACAACGCCTTCAGCGTCGAGGAGATCGACGAATGGGCCGAACGCACCCAGAAGGAGGCGCCCGGCACCCCCGCGTTCCTCACCGAACTGAAGATCGACGGCCTCGCCGTCTCCCTCGTCTACGAGAACGGCGAACTGATCCGCGGCGTCACCCGCGGCGACGGCCGCATCGGCGAGGACGTCACCGCGAACGTCCGCACCATCGCCTCCGTCCCGCAGCGCCTGACCACCGAGCATCCACCCCAGATCCTCGAAGTGCGCGGCGAAGTGTTCTACCCGACCGCCGAGTTCGAGAAGCTCAACGAGCAGCGCCGCGCCGACGGGCTCGCCGAATACGCCAACCCCCGCAACACCGCCGCCGGCTCGCTGCGGCAGAAGGACGCCGCCGTCACCGCGTCCCGCGCCCTCGAGGTCTACGTCCACGGCATCGGCGCCCACGAAGGCGGCGAGTACCCCACGAGCCAGTCCGAGACGTACGAGCTGCTCGCCTCCTGGGGCCTGCCCACCAGCCCCCACTCCCGCGTTCTGCACTCCCTCGCCGAGGTGCGCGAGTACATCGATGAGTTCGGCGATAAGCGCCACGACCTCGAGCACGAGATCGACGGCATCGTCATCAAAGTCGACGACTTCGCCCACCAGCGCGCCCTCGGCTCCACCTCCCGCGCCCCCCGCTGGGCCATCGCCTACAAGTACCCGCCCGAAGAGGTCACCACGAAGCTCCTGGACATCCAGGTGCAGGTGGGCCGCACCGGCCGCGTCACCCCGTTCGGCGTGATGGAACCCGTCAAGGTCGCCGGGTCCACCGTGGAGAAGGCCACCCTGCACAACCAGTTCGAGGTGGAGCGCAAAGGGGTCCTCATCGGCGACACCATCATCCTGCGCAAGGCCGGTGACGTGATCCCTGAGATCCTCGGCCCCGTCGAGCGCCTCCGCGACGGCAGTGAGCGCGCCTTCGAGATGCCCGCCGACTGCCCCTCCTGCGGCACCCGCATCGCCCCCACCAACGAGGGGGAGAAGGACTGGCGCTGCCCCAACCAGAAGGACTGCCCCGCTCAGGTCACCGGCCGCATCGCGCACGCCGCCAGCCGCGGCGCCTTCGACATCGAAGCACTCGGGGAGGAGAGCGCCCTGGCCCTCACCAACCCCGACCAGCGCCGCGACGAAGCCATCGCCGCCGTCCGCGCCGGCCACGCCCTCGACACCGAGACCGGCCGCATCCGCGACGCCGACGACGTCCCCGGCGAACAGACCCCCGTGGTCCGCACCGGCGGCAACCTCTTCGACCTCACCGCCGACGACCTCCGCGACGTCTTCGTGTACCAGCCGCTGCGGAGGAAGGGCGAGCCGACCGGCGACTGGCGCCTGGTCCGCGCGTTCTGGACCAAGCGCACCACCACCCGCCTGAAGTCCACCGGCGAGACCCGGGTGAAGGAGGAGAAGCCGTCGGCCACCACCACGAAGCTGATCGACGAGCTCGCGAAGGCGAAGGACACCGAGCTCTGGCGTGTTCTGGTGGCGCTGTCGATCCGTCATGTCGGCCCCACGGCGGCCCGCTCCCTGGCCACCGCGTTCGGCTCCATGGAGGCGATCCGCACCGCCGATGTCGACCGCCTCGCCGACACCGACGGGGTCGGCACCGTGGTCGCCGAATCCGTCCGCGCCTTCTTCGCCGATCAGTGGCGCGCCGACCTGGTCGACGCCTGGGCCGCCTCCGGCGTCACCATGGAGGACGAACAGGACGAGGACGCCCCGCGCACCCTCGAGGGCATCACCGTGGTGGTCACCGGCTCCCTGGAGGGCTTCACCCGCGACGGCGCCAAGGACGCCATCCTCAGCCGCGGCGGCAAGGCCTCCGGCTCCGTCTCCAAGCGAACCCACTTCGTCGTGGTCGGCGAGAACGCCGGATCCAAGGCCGACAAGGCCGAAGAACTGGGCCTGCGGATCCTCGACGAAGCGCAGTTCGTGCGCCTCCTCTCAGAGGGCCCCGCAGCTCTCAAGGACTGAGAGACGAGGCGCGCGGCCACGGGCCTAGAATGGGCCCCATGCCAACAATGAGTAGTGAAGAAGTCGCGCGCCTCGCGTCTCTCGCTCGCATCCAGCTCACCGATGAGGAGCTCACCCGTTTCGCGGGCGAGTTCGACGCGATCCTCACCGCGGTCGCATCGGTCAGCGAGGTCGCCAGCGACGACGTCCCCGCCACCAGCCACCCCATTGCGATGACCAACGTGTTCCGCGCCGATGAGGTCACCCGGACGCTGACCCAGGAGGAGGCGCTCGCGGGCGCCCCCGAGGCGGCCGACGGACGCTTCGTCGTTCCGCAGATCCTGGGGGAGGAGTGAGATGACCGATCTGATCCGCAAGTCCGCTGCTGAGATGGCCGCCGGCCTCGCCGCCGGCGAGTTCAGCGCCCGCGAACTCACCGACGCCCACCTCGAGCGCATCGAGGCGGTCGACTCCGACCTCAACGCCTTCATCACCGTCACCGCTGATGACGCCCGCGCCACCGCCAACGCCGTCGACTCCGCCCGCGCCGCCGGGAAGCAGCTGGCGCCGCTCGCCGGTGTGCCCGTCGCCGTCAAGGACATCGCCGTCACCCGCGGTGTTCAGACCACCGCGGGCTCCACGATGCTCGAGGGCTGGGTGCCGCCGTACGACGCCACCCTTGTCACCCACCTCAAGCAGGCGCGCCTGCCGATCCTCGGCAAGACCAACATGGACGAGTTCGCGATGGGCTCCTCCACCGAGACCAGCGCCTACGGCATCACCCGCAACCCGTGGAACCTGGACCGCATCCCGGGCGGCTCCGGCGGCGGCTCTTCCGCCGCCGTCGCCGGCTTCGAAGCCCCGCTCGCGATCGGCACCGACACCGGCGGCTCCATCCGCCAGCCCGCCTCCGTCACCGGCACCGTCGGCGTGAAGCCCACCTACGGCTCCGTGTCCCGCTACGGCCTCATCGCCATGGCCAGCTCACTGGACCAGGCCGGGCCCTGCACCCGCACCGTGGAGGACGCGGCGCTGCTGCACGACGTCATCGGCGGCTACGACCCGAAGGACTCCACCTCCATCAGGGACGGCTTCGGCGACTTCGTCGCCGCCGCCCGCTCGAAGGACGTCAAGGGCCTGTGCGTCGGCGTCATCGAACAGCTCGAGCACGACGACTTCGACCCGCTGGTGCGCGCCCGCTTCGAGGAGTCCCTCGCCCTGCTGGAGGAGGCCGGCGCTGAGATCGTGCGCGTCTCCTGCCCGAACTTCGAGTACGCCCTCGGTGCGTACTACCTGATCATGCCGTCGGAGGCGAGCTCCAACCTCGCGAAGTTCGACGGCATGCGCTTCGGCCTGCGGGTCATCCCCGAGGACAACCCGACCGCTGAGCGCGTCATGGCCGCCACCCGCGGTGAGGGCTTCGGCGCCGAGGTGAAGCGCCGCATCCTGCTGGGCACCTACGCCCTCAGCTCCGGCTACTACGACGCCTACTACGGCAGCGCCCAGAAGGTCCGCACCCTCGTGCAGCGCGACTTCGCCGCCGCCTACGAGAAGGTCGACGTCCTCGCCTCGCCCACCGCCCCCACCGTGGCGTTCCCGCTGGGACAGAAAGTGGACAACCCGATGACGATGTACCTCAACGACATCGCCACCATTCCCGCCAACCTCGCGGGCGTGCCCGGCATGTCCCTGCCCAGCGGTCTCGCCGAGGACGGCCTGCCCGCCGGCATCCAGTTCCTCGCCCCCGCCCTGGGCGATGACCGCCTGTACCGCGTCGGCGGCGCACTCGAAGCGCTGCTCGAGCATAAGTGGGGCGGTCCGATCCTCGCTCAGGCCCCGGCCCTGGAAGGAGGCGCCCGATGAGCGCTCAGCCCGTCAGCGCGAACAAGGTCCGCGAGTACCTCGATGTGCAGCCGCTGGACTTCGACGACGCCGTGAAGACCTACGACCCGGTGCTCGGCATCGAGGTCCACGTGGAGCTCGGCACCGCCACCAAGATGTTCGACGGCGCACCGAACGTGTTCGCCGCCGAACCCAACACCGCCATCACCGAGGTGTCCCTCGGCCTGCCCGGCACCCTGCCGGTGGTCAATGAGAAGGCTGTGGAGTACGCGATCCGGATCGGCCTCGCCCTCAACTGCGAGATCGCCGAGTCCTGCCGCTTCGCCCGCAAGCAGTACTTCTACCCGGACCTGACGAAGAACTTCCAGACCTCGCAGTACGACGAGCCCATCGCCTTCGACGGCTGGGTCGACGTCGAACTGGAGGACGGCGAGATCGTCCGCGTGGAGATCGAACGCGCCCACATGGAGGAGGACGCCGGCAAGAACACCCACATCGGTGGGTCCACCGGCCGCATCCAGGGCGCCACCCACTCCCAGGTGGACTACAACCGCGCCGGAGTGCCCCTGGTGGAGATCGTCACCCGCCCGATCCCGAACGTCGGCGAGCGCGCCCCCGAGGTCGCCGCTGCGTACGTGCGCACCCTGCGGGACATCTTCCGCGCTCTGGACGTCTCCGAGGCGCGGATGGAGCGCGGCAACGTCCGCGCGGACATCAACGTGTCGCTGCGCGCCGATGCGGACGCCCCGCTCGGCACCCGCACCGAGACGAAGAACGTCAACTCCTTCCGCGCCATCGACCGCGCCGTCCGCTTCGAGATCTGCCGCCAGGCCGGTGTCCTCGACGCCGGAATGGACGTGGTGCAGGAGACACGCCACTTCCACGACGAGACCGGCGAGACCAGCCCCGGACGTGTGAAGACCGACGCCGAGGACTACCGGTACTTCCCGGAGCCGGACCTCGTGCCCGTGGCGCCGAGCCGCGACTGGGTGGAGCAGCTGCGCTCCACGCTGCCGGAGCTGCCGGCGGCGCGCCGTCGCCGACTCATCGGCGAGTGGGGCTTCAGCGACTTCGAGATGCGCGACGTCATCAACGCCGGCGCCCTGGACCTCATCCAGGAGACGGTGGACGCCGGTGCGAAGCCGCAGGCGGCCCGCAAGTGGTGGATGGGCGAGCTGGCCCGCTACGCCAAGGACAAGGGCGTGGAGCTCGACGAGCTCGGCGTGTCCAGCGCCCAGGTGGCGGAGCTGATCGGTCTGATCGACGAGAAGAAGATCAACGACAAGATCGGCCGTCAGGTCCTCGGCGTCATCGTCGAGGCCGACGGCGACGGCTCGCCCGCGCAGATCGTGGAGGACAAGGGCCTCGCGGTCGTCTCCGACGACTCCGTGCTCACCGACGCGGTCGACGCCGCCATCGCCGATAATCCCGATGTGGTCGAGAAGATCAAGGGCGGCAAGGTGCAGGCCATCGGCGCCCTCATGGGCCCCGTCATGAAGGCGACCCGGGGTCAGGCCGATGCCGGCCGCGTCCGCCAGATCATCATGGAGAAGCTCGGCGTCGCCGGCTGACCTGCTACGCGCGGGGTGCTGAGCCGATCCGCGCGTCCAGGCCGACGGGCCCGCTCACCGATTCCGGTGAGCGGGCCCGTTGCATGTGACCGACCACCCTGCTGGCGGGCCTGCGTCAGCCAGGTGGCCTGAACCCGTCGGTGGAGCGGATATCACTGTTCATCCGGTCACCGTGGCGCAACGTGTCGTTCATCCATCCGCACCCTCTGGTGTTGAAGTGGACGAGTTCACACGCAAAGATCGATTGCGGTCCCAACTTCCCAACCGCTTGAACCAGGAGATTCTGTGGCTGCAGGCTCGATCGACCAGTTCCTTGAGGACACGTTCAAACCGTTCGCGGACGGACTGTCCTCCATCGTATTCTACGCTCCCGTCGTCGCGGGGGTCGAAGTGCCGATCATCGTCCTCTGGTTGATCGCCGCTGCCCTCTTCCTCACGGTGTGGCTGCGCTTCCAGCCGATCACCGGCCTCGGCCACTCCCTCCAGGTGATCCGCGGTCGGTTCACCAAGAAGACCGACCCGGGAGAGGTGTCCTCCTTCCAGGCGCTCGCCACGGAGCTGTCCGGCACCGTGGGCCTCGGCAACATCGCCGGTGTCGCCGTCGCGATCTCCATCGGCGGGCCCGGGGCCGCTCTGTGGATCGTGCTGTTCGGCTTCCTCGCCATGAGTGTGAAGATGGCCGAGGCTACCCTCGGCGTGAAGTACCGCGAGGTCGCTGAGGACGGCACCACCTCCGGCGGCCCCATGTACTACCTCAAGCACGGCCTGGCGGAGATCGGCATGCCGAAGTCCGGCCGCGTCCTCGCGTTCATGTACGCCCTGTTCGCCGCCATCGGTGTGTTCGGTGCCGGCAACCTGTTCCAGTCCAACCAGGCGGCGATCATCCTCGCCGACCAGACCGGGTCGGACTTCCTCAATGACAACCGCTGGGTCGTCGGCGTGGTCATGGCCGCCCTGGCAGCGCTCGTCATCATCGGCGGCATCAAGTCGATCGGCCGGTGGACCTCCAAGATCACCCCGCTGATGGCGCTGGTGTACCTGATCTGCGTCCTCGCCGTCCTCATCGCCAACATCACCCATGTGCCCGATGCCTTCCTGCGCATCGTCACCGGCGCGTTCTCACCGGAGGGCGTGGCCGGCGGTGCGGTCGGCGTCGCCGTCGCCGGCATTCAGCGAGCCCTGTTCTCCAACGCCGCCGGCGTAGGCTCCGCCGCCATGGCGCACTCCGCCTCGAAGACGAAGCACCCCGCTACCGAGGGCTTCACCGCCATGTGGGAGCCGCTGGTCGACTCCGTCATCATCTGCACCCTGACCGCGCTCGCGATCACCGTCACCGGCGTGTACGAGCACGGTGACGCGGACTCCGACGGCATCGTCCTCACCTCGCAGGCGTTCGCGACCGTCGCCTCCTGGTTCCCGTACGTCCTCACCGTCGCCGTGATCCTGTTCGCGTTCTCCACGGTGCTGAGCTACTACTACTACGGCCAGCTCGCGGTCACCTTCATCGTCGGCAACCGCGCCTGGGTGGTGCGCGCCTTCCAGGTGGTGTGGATCCTCGCCGTTGTGGTGGGCTCCGCGATCTCCCTGGAGTCCGTGATCAGCTTCTCCGACTCCCTGTTCTTCCTCATGACGGTGCCGAACCTGCTGGGCATCTACCTGCTGTCCAAGGTGCTGCGTCTGGAGATCCTCCGTCACCGCGTGAAGGTCACCACCGGTGCGATCGAGCAGGTGGATCCGGAGCTCGCGGTCGGCATGGGCGATCACGATCCGTCCCAGGAGCAGATCGCTGCCGCGGCTGCCGAAGAGGATCGGGAACAGCAGATGCTCGACGCGGTGCAGGAGCGCCTCGCCGCGGATCCGGACTACCCGAGCACGCAGGCGCAGGAGCGGGACTGACCTGCGGCCGACGGGGAGCCCCCGGGCGTCCGCGGTGTGGGACGACTGTTCCGAATCGCGAACGCCCGGTAGTCTTGGGGCCATGCCTCATCTGCGTTCACGAACCTCGACCCACGGCCGCAACATGGCCGGAGCCCGCGCCCTCTGGCGTGCCACCGGCATGGAGTCCGGTGACTTCGGCAAGCCCATCATCGCGATCGCGAACTCGTACACGCAGTTCGTGCCCGGCCACGTCCACCTGAAGAACATGGGCGATCTCGTCGCCTCCGCGATCAAGGAGGCCGGCGGCGTCTCCAAGGAGTTCAACACCATCGCGGTGGATGACGGCATCGCCATGGGCCATGGAGGCATGCTCTACTCCCTGCCGAGCCGTGATGTCATCGCCGACTCCGTAGAGTACATGGTCAACGCGCACTGCGCCGATGCCCTGGTCTGCATCTCCAACTGCGACAAGATCACCCCGGGCATGCTGATGGCCGCGATGCGGCTCAACATCCCCGTGATCTTCGTCTCCGGCGGACCGATGGAGTCCGGCAAACCCGTGGACGGCGCGGTGGAGCACCGCACCGATCTGGTCGATGCGATCGCCCTGTCCGCGAATGAGGCCATCACCGACGCGCAGCTCGCGGAGATCGAGGAAAGCGCCTGCCCCACCTGCGGCTCCTGCTCCGGCATGTTCACCGCCAACTCGATGAACTGCCTGACCGAGGTGCTGGGCCTGTCCCTGCCGGGCAACGGCTCCACCCTCGCCACCCACGCCCTGCGCCGGAACCTGTTCCTGGACGCGGGCACGCAGATCATGGAGCTGACCCGCCGCTGGTACGAGCAGGACGATGAGTCCGCCCTCCCGCGCAGCATCGCGAACAAGGCGGCGTTCACCAACGCCATGAGCATGGACGTCGCCATGGGCGGCTCCACCAACACCGTGCTGCACATCCTCGCCGCTGCGATCGAGGGAGGGATCGACTTCGACCTCGAGGACATCGACCGCCTTTCGCGCAACGTGCCGTGCCTGACGAAGGTAGCGCCCAACGGCACCGCCCACATGGAGGACATCCACCGTGCCGGCGGCATCCCCGCCATCCTCGGCGAGCTCGACCGCGCCGGACTGCTCGACCACAGCGTCACCAGTGTCCACTCGCCGGATCTGCGCACGTGGCTGGACCGCTGGGACATCCGCGGGCAGGACCCGCCGGAGGAGGCGCTCCAGCTGTTCCGGGCCGCCCCGGGCGGGGTCCGCACCACCCAGGCGTTCTCCTCCACGAACCTGTGGAAGGAGCTGGACACCGATGCCGAGAACGGCGTGATCCGCTCCGTGCCGCACGCCCACACCAAGGACGGCGGGCTCTGCGTGCTCACCGGCAACCTCGCCGCCGAAGGAGCCGTCATCAAGACCGCCGGCATCGATGAGGAGCTGTTCCACTTCGAGGGCCGCGCCGTGGTGTGCGATTCGCAGGAGCAGGCGATCGAGAAGATCCTCTCGAAGAAGATCGTGGACGGCGATGTCGTGGTGATCCGCTACGAGGGTCCGCAGGGCGGACCGGGCATGCAGGAGATGCTGTACCCGACCTCATTCCTGAAGGGCCGCGGCCTCGGCCGCACCTGCGCGCTCATCACTGATGGCCGCTTCTCCGGCGGCACGTCCGGCATCTCCATCGGCCACATCTCCCCGGAGGCGGCGGAGGGCGGCGTGATCGGTCTGGTGGAGGACGGCGACCGGATCGTGATCGACGTGGACACCCGCCAGCTCCGGCTGGAGGTGTCCGATGAGGAGCTGCAGCGTCGCCGCGAGGCGCGCGGGGAGCTTCCGTGGCGCCCCGTCGGCCGGGACCGCGAGGTCAGCCAGGCGCTCAAGGTGTACGCACACCTGGTCCGCTCGGCGACCTACGGGGCCACGCGCCGCCGCCTGGACTGATCGGCCGACGGGTTCTGTCGACCCGATGAGCTCCCGCTCATCAGGCGCCCCCGCTCCCACTGGCCGCTGTCCGGGACGAGATCTCAGGATGCGGACCGCACGTGGGGGAGGGGGCGCCTCACGTATGATGTTCGTCATGCAGAGCATCATTCTTCTTGCTGTACCCGTGCGCGGCTGACGCCCCTCGGTCACATCACTCTGATGCCGCGCACCCCTCGAAGCCCTCGGGCCGAGGGGTTTTTCATTGCACGAGCCTGAAACTGGAGGAGGCCCGATGACTGGGAACACCGTGACGGGGGCCGAGTCGCTGATCCTGTCCCTGGAGCATGCGGGAGCCGAAGTCGTCTTCGGCCTGCCGGGCGGTGCGATCCTGCCCGCCTACGATCCGCTGATGGATGCGAAGAAGCTGCGGCACATCCTCGTGCGCCACGAGCAGGGCGCGGGCCACGCCGCCAGCGGCTACGCGCACGCCACTGGCAAGGTGGGCGTGGCGATCGCGACCTCCGGGCCCGGCGCCACCAACCTCATCACCGCCATTGCGGACGCTCAGATGGACTCCATCCCCATGGTGGTCATCACCGGCCAGGTGGGCTCCTCCTTCATCGGCACCGACGCCTTCCAGGAGGCGGACATCGTCGGCATGACGATGCCGGTCACCAAGCACAACTTCCTCGTCTCCGATGCCGACGAGATCCCCATGACCATCAAGAAGGCGTTCCACATCGCCTCCACCGGCCGCCCCGGCGTGGTGCTCGTGGACATCACCAAGGATGCGCAGCAGGCGCAGACCACGTTCGAGTGGCCCGAGGAGGTGGGCCTGCTCGGCTACCGCCTGCCGCCGCGCCCGCACCCCAAGCGCCTGCGCGAAGCCGTTGAGCTGATGCTGACGGCGCGCCGCCCCGTGTTCCTCCTCGGCGGCGGTGTGCTGCGCGGCCGCGCGACCAAGGAGGTGCGCGAACTGGTGGACGAATCCGCCATCCCGTTCGTCACCACGCTGATGGCCCGCGGCGCCCTGCCCGATTCCCACCCCGGGCACCTGGGCATGCCCGGCATGCACGGCAGCGTCTCCGCCGTGTCTGCGCTGCAGCGCGCTGACCTGATCATCGCCATCGGCGCCCGCTTCGACGACCGCGTGACCGGACGTCTCGACTCGTTCGCGCCCGGCGCGAAGATCATCCACGCCGATGTGGACCCCGCGGAGATCTCCAAGAACCGCGAAGCGGATGTGCCGATCGTGGGCGAGGCCGCCGAGGTCGCCGTCGGCATGCTGAAGGAACTGCGCGCCGCCCTCGAGGAGGACGACCCGCGCGACTACGAAGCCTGGTGGTCGGTGCTGGAGAACCTGCGCGAGACCTACCCGCTGGGGTGGACCCAGACCGCCGACGGCTACACGGCGCCGCAGAAGGTGATCTCCCGCATCTCAGCGATCTCCGGGCCGGACTCGATCTACGCCTCCGGTGTGGGGCAGCACCAGATGTGGTCCGCGCAGTTCATCGACTTCGAGAACCCGTACACCTGGCTGAACTCCGGGGGCCTGGGCACCATGGGCTATTCGGTGCCCGCCGCCATGGGCGCCAAGGTGGGTCGCCCGGACATGCCGGTGTGGGCGATCGACGGCGACGGCTGCTTCCAGATGACCAACCAGGAGCTCGCCACCTGCGTGATCAATGAGATCCCGATCAAGGTCGCGATCATCAACAACTCCTCCCTCGGCATGGTGCGCCAGTGGCAGAACCTGTTCTACAACCAGCGCTACTCGCACACGGACCTCAACACCGGTCACGGCACTCGCCGGATCCCGGACTTCGTGAAGATGGCGGACGCCTACGGCTGTGCGGGCCTGCGCTGCGAGCGCGATGAGGACATCGACGACACGATCCGCGCGGCGATGGAGATCAACGACCGACCGGTGGTCATCGACTTCACCGTCAGCGCGGACGCGATGGTGTGGCCGATGGTGCCCGCGGGCGTTTCCAACGACGAGATCCAGATCGCCAAGGGCATGACCCCCGAGTGGGAAAGGGAAATCTGAGCCATGACTCTCACAGTGAACCCCGAGAACGCGCACACGCTGTCAGTGCTCGTGGAGGACCGCCCCGGTGTGCTCGCCCGCGTCTCCGCGCTCTTCTCCCGCCGCGGCTACAACATCTCCTCGCTCGCGGTGGGGCCGACGGAGTATCCGAACATCTCTCGGATCACCGTTGTGGTGAACGTTGACCAGCAGCCGCTCGAGCAGATCACCAAGCAGCTGAACAAGCTGGTCAACGTCATCAAGATCATCCAGCTGGACCCGCGCCAGTCGGTGTCCCGCGAGATCGTGCTCATCAAGGTGAAGGCGGACAACGATTCGCGCACCTCGATCCTGGAGATCATGCAGATGTTCCGCGCGAAGGTGGTGGATGCCGCGCCGGACGCCGTGACGATCGAAGCCACCGGCACTGCGGACAAGATCGCCGCGCTGCTGGGCATGCTGGAGCCCTTCGGCATCCGGGAGATCGTGAAGTCCGGTGCGGTGGCGATCGGCCGCGGCGGCAAGTCGATGACGGATCGGGCCCTCAAGGGCCTGTGATCCCAGACTGCAAGACCCCTGACCACAGACTAAGACGCCGGCTCTAGACTGGCACCACCCACCAACCTGAAGGAGTTCCTCCCATGGCAGATATGTTCTACGACGACAATGCGGATCTCAGCATCATCCAGGGCCGCAAGGTCGCCG
This sequence comes from Helcobacillus sp. ACRRO, assembly GCF_022347125.1. Lineage (NCBI taxonomy): Bacteria > Bacillati > Actinomycetota > Actinomycetes > Micrococcales > Dermabacteraceae > Helcobacillus > Helcobacillus sp. ACRRO. Next base: position 45,838 of record NZ_JAKRNG010000007.1, on the reverse strand, counting down.
TGATCGGCTTCGGCTCCCAGGGCCACGCCCACGCCCTCAACCTGCGCGACTCCGGCGTCGACGTCCGCATCGGCCTGAAGGAGGGCTCGAAGTCCCGCGCCAAGGCCGAGGAGCAGGGCCTGACCGTCGGCACCGTCGACGAGGTCGCCCAGTGGGCCGACGTCATCATGATCCTCACCCCGGACCAGCACCAGCGCACCGTGTTCGCCGAGTCGATCAAGGACAACCTGAAGGACGGCGACGTCCTCCTCTTCGCCCACGGCTTCAACATCCGCTACAACTACATCGAAGCGCCCAAGGGCGTGGACGTGGCCATGGTCGCCCCGAAGGGCCCGGGCCACACCGTGCGCCGCGAGTACGAAGCCGGCCGCGGCGTCCCCGTCATCGTCGCTGTTGAGCACGACGAATCCGGCAGCGCCTGGGACATCGCCCTGTCCTACGCGAAGGGCATCGGCGGTCTGCGCGCCGGAGGCATCCGGACCACCTTCACCGAGGAGACCGAGACCGACCTCTTCGGCGAGCAGGCTGTTCTCTGCGGCGGCATGAGCCACCTCGTGCAGGCGGGCTTCGAGACCCTCACCGAGGCCGGCTACCAGCCCGAGATCGCCTACTTCGAGGTGCTGCACGAGCTCAAGCTCATCGTGGACCTCATGGTCGAGGGCGGCATCTCCAAGCAGCGCTGGTCCATCTCGGACACCGCTGAGTTCGGCGACTACGTCTCCGGCCCCCGCGTGGTCGATGAGAACGTCAAGAAGAACATGAAGGCCGTGCTCGAGGACATCCAGAACGGGGACTTCGCCAAGCGCTTCATCGACGACCAGGACGGCGGTGCGAAGGAGTTCGCCGAACTGCGCGAGAAGGAAGCCGCCCACCCGATCGAGGGCGTCGGCAAGGAGCTGCGCGGCATGTTCTCCTGGAACGCCAACCAGCTCGACTCCGACTACACCGAGGGCTCCGCAGCCCGCTGATTCCGGCCCTCGCCTCCGCTGGAAGCCGTCCGCCCTCCGGGGCGGGCGGCTTTCGCCTATTGTTGTGGCCATGGTCACCACGAGCCGTCGCGCGCTCCTGCGCACCGCCACCGCTGTCAGCGTTCCCACCGCCGTCGCCGCCGGACTGTCCGGATGCGGGGTCATCGCCAGCCGGAGCAGCGGTGATCCGCAGACCCCGTCGGCCGACGGGTCCTCCCCGTCCCCGCAGAGCCCCAGCGCCTCACCGACGCCCCGGCAGCCGTTCGACGGATGGGGCCGCATCGCCGATCTCGACACTGTCGACCTCGACCTCGCGGCACTCGACGCGGTAGCGAAGCTGTCACCGAGCTCCACCTCGCGCACCGACCGCTTCGGCAGCTGGCGGGCCCCGCAGTTCGCGAAGGATTCGCCCATCACCCAGCCGTCGCTCACCGAGCGCAGGCAGAACGGGAAGCCGCCGTTCGGAGACGACGCGCTCCCCGGCAAGCTCCTCACCGCTTCGGTGCGCACTGTCCTCGACTCCCCGGTGGCGTTCGAGAAGACCAACGAGAGGCACACGGAGGCCAGTCCGGAGATCATTGCGGCGATCGGTGAAACGGCTGACCCCCACGCCCTCGACGAGATCTTCCAGAGCGTGGGCCTGAACGGAGGTCCCGAGGGCGGCGAAGGATTCCTGGACCAGCTCGACGCCGAACCGGAGCCGTACTCGCCGAACGAGATCCGCTTCCACATCGGAGCCTCCGGCGCAGCTGTGCGCGCAGCCGGCATTCAGGTGTCCGAAATGCCTCTGGTGGAGGCCGCCGCGGTGGGGTACTACCCGATCGTCCTGTCGGACGGCACTACGAAACTGCTGATGCGCACGGTCGGACTGAGCTACGGCGCCTCCGATGCTCAGGCGCTTGTGGGAGCAACTCTGCAGAGCGGCACGATGGTGCACGTCAAGGACGCGGACGCGGTGCCGCAGCACCCCGGGGTCGGCTCGGTGCCGGCGGACTGGACGGCGATCACCCACGCCGGTCTCAGTCTGAAGGTGCCGCCCGCGTTCGCCGACGGTGCCGAGGCGCTGGACACCAGTGTCGGAGCCCGGGTCGGCGACGAAACGGTCCAGGTGATGCAGTTCTGCCTCCCGTCGACGGGACCGGTGCCGGTCATGCATGTGGACGCCGCAGCGCGCGTCGACGTCCCCGGCGCCGACTACGTCGTCGCTGCAGCGAGCACCTCCGCGGCCGCGTCCTCGCTGGGCTCCACGCCGCTGGCGGTGATCCTGGTCGCCACACCGAAGGACCAGTTCTGGATCGACGTGATCGCCCCCACGGCGGAACGGCTCGAGGAACTGGTGGAGGGGATCATCGCATCGCTGTCGTTCGATGAGGGGTCCGCTCTCTGAACGGTCCACATGCTGAATGCTGAGACGGCGTGAGACGGCCGGCTCCTAGGATCGATCACGGATCACCCCTTCCACCCCATCGGAGGCACCCACCGTGACGAATCCCGTCGTTCTGATCGCCGAAGAGCTCTCACCCGCCACCCGCGCCGCCCTCGGCGACGGCGTCGACGTCCGCACCGTGGACGGCACCGACCGCGTGGCCCTCCTGGACGCCGTCTCCGACGTCGACGCCCTGCTGGTCCGCTCCGCCACCACCGTGGACACGGAAGTGTTCCAGCACGCCCCCAAGCTCAAGGCCGTCGCGCGTGCCGGCGTGGGCCTGGACAACGTGGACGTGGACGCCGCCACCTCGGCCGGCGTCATGGTGATCAACGCCCCCACCTCCAACACCGTCTCCGCCGCCGAACTGGCCATCGCCCACATGCTCGCGGGACTGCGGCACATCGCCGAAGCCAGCGCCTCCACGAAGGACGGTCGCTGGGAGCGCAAGCAGCTCACCGGTCTCGAACTGTTCGAGAAGACCGTCGGCATCGTCGGCTTCGGCCGCATCGGCCAGCTCGTCGCCGAGCGCCTGCAGCCCTTCGGCGTCGAGCTGCTCTGCTACGACCCCTACGTCTCCAAGGCCCGCGCCGCCGAATTCTCCGTCACCTCCGTGACCCTCGAGGAGCTGATGCGCCGCGCCGACATCCTCACCATCCACATGCCGAAGACACCCGAGACGACCGGCATGATCGGCGCCGACCAGTTCGCCGTTGCCAAGCCCAGCCTCCATGTCGTCAACGCCGCCCGCGGCGGCCTCATCGACGAGGACGCGCTCTACGACGCCCTCACCACCGGTCAGATCCGCTCAGCAGGTCTGGATGTGTTCTCTGCTGAGCCCCCGTCGGCCTCCGAGAGCGCCAGCCGCCTGCTCACCCTGCCGAACGTCACCCTTACGCCCCACCTCGGCGCCTCCACCGATGAGGCGCAGGAGCGCGCCGGCGTGGCGGTCGCGAAGTCGGTGCGGCTTGCCCTGGCCGGTGAGCTGGTGCCGGATGCCGTGAACGTCTCGGGCGGCGAGATCGCGAAGTCCGTGCGCCCCGGCATCGCCCTCGCCGACCGCATGGGCCAGGTGTTCACCGCCCTCGCCGACTACTCGCCCTCGAAGCTCAAGGTCATCGTGCGCGGCGAGATCGCCGAGAAGGACGTCTCCGCGGTGAAGCTGTCCGCCCTGCGCGGCGTGTTCCGCCCGATCGTGGACCAGACCGTGTCCTACGTGAACGCCCCGGTCCTCGCCGAGCAGCGCGACATCGACGTGGAGCTCGTCACCGACACCCACTCGGAGCGCTTCCGCAACGAGATCGAGCTGCGAGGCACCCTCTCCAGCGGCCGCATCGTCTCGGTGGTCGGCACCCTCGCCTCCAAGACGCAGGAGCACAAGCTGGTCGGCATCAACGGCCACCAGCTGGATGTGCCGCTGAGCGATCACATGCTCGTCATCACCTACCGGGACCGCCCGGGCATCGTCGGCCAGATCGGTGCGGTGCTGGGCGGCGCCGGCAGCAACATCGCCGGCATGCAGGTGTCCCGCGAAGCCGACTCCGGCAGTGAGGCCCTGGTCGCCCTCAACCTGGATCGGCCCGCCACCGGCGAGCTCGCCGCCACCGTCCAGAGCTCCATCGACGCCACCCGCGCAGCTGCGGTCAACGTCTCCTACTGACCCACTCATCCTCGGAACAGAAAGAGGCTCCATGTCCTCGCTCAACCTCGCAGTCATCCCCGGCGACGGCATCGGCCAGGAGGTGATCCCCGAAGCGCTCAAGGTCCTGCAGGCCGCGCTCGAGGGCACCGACGTCCAGCTCACCACCGAGGAGTACGACCTCGGTGCTCGCCGCTGGCACGCCACCGGCGAGGCCCTCCCCGACGAGGACATGGAGGCCCTCGCCCAGCACGATGCGATCCTGCTGGGCGCCGTCGGCGACCCCTCCGTCCCCTCCGGCGTCCTGGAGCGGGGCCTGCTGCTGCGCCTGCGCTTCGCCTTCCAGCACTACGTGAACCTGCGACCCACCGTGCTGCTGCCGAACGTTCCCTCCCCGCTCGCCGATCCGGGCGAGGTGGACTTCCTGGTGGTCCGCGAGGGCACCGAAGGGATGTACGTCGGCAACGGCGGCACGATGCGCGAAGGCACGGCCGACGAGGTTGCGACCGAAGTGTCGCTCAACACGGCCCTCGGTGTGGAGCGCGTGGTCCGCTACGCGTTCGAGCAGGCGCAGGCGCGCCGCAAGCGCCTCACGCTGGTGCACAAGCACAACGTGCTGGTGCACGCCGGGCACCTGTGGCGGCGCATCACCGACGAGGTCGGTGCCGAGTACCCCGAGGTCGAGGTCGACTACAAGCACATCGACGCCATGATGATCCACCTGGTGGACTCCCCGTCCCGGTTCGACGTCATCGTCACCGACAACCTCTTCGGCGACATCATCACCGACCTCGCGGGCGCGATCTCCGGCGGCATCGGACTGTCCGCCTCCGGCAACCTCAATCCGTCCGGTGACTTCCCCTCGATGTTCGAACCGGTGCACGGCTCCGCCCCGGACATCGCCGGGCAGGGCATCGCGGACCCGACCGCGGCGATCCTCTCCGCTGCCCTGCTGCTGGACAGCCGGGGCCTGACGGACGCCGCCGAGCGCATCCGCTCCGCTGTGCACGCCGACCTCGCCGCCACCGCGCCCGGCACGCGCTCCACCACCGACGTGGGCGACGCGATCGCCGCCGCAGTCCGCGCCTGACACCATCCGTTCCGCAGGCAGCAATCGCCTCTGCTGCCCGCCCCGCACCAGGGAGCCCGCCATGACCTACACACCGCCCACAGCGCCGCGCCGCACCAGTGACGAGCGCCGCGCCGAGATCCTCGCTGCACCCGGCTTCGGCAACCACTTCACCGACTACATGGCGCATCAGCGCTGGACGGTCGGCGAGGGCTGGAGCAGCGGCGAGGTGCTGCCCTACGGGCCGCTGAACATCGAGCCGGCCAGTGCCGTGCTGCACTACGCGCAGGAGATCTTCGAGGGCCTCAAGGCGTTCCGTCACGCCGACGGCTCCGTATGGACCTTCCGCCCCGATATGAACGCCCTGCGCTTCCAGCGGTCCGCTGAGCGCCTGGCCCTGCCGCCGCTGTCCACCGCGGACTTCATCGCCAGCCTTGAAGCCGTGGTGCAGGCCGATGAGCCGTGGGTGCCCCGCGGTGGGGAGAAGTCGCTGTACCTGCGTCCGTTCATGTTCGCGAACGAGAACTTCCTGGGTGTGCGCGCCTCCCACACTGTGGACTTCTACACGATCGCCTCACCCGCCGGTGACTACTTCCCGCGCGGCGTGCAGCCGCTGACGGTGTGGATCTCCCCGGACTACGCCCGGGCCGGCCGAGGCGGCACCGGCTTCGCGAAGTGCGGCGGCAACTACGCCTCCTCGCTGGAGGGGAAGAACTCCGCTGTGAGCCAGGGCGCTGACGAGGTGATGTTCCTCGACTCCGAGACCCACACCTTCATCGACGAACTGTCCGGTATGAACGTGTTCGTGCTCCACAGCGACGGCCGCCTCGTCACCCCGCAGCTCACCGGCTCGATCCTGCCCGGCGTGACCCGCGATTCGATCCTGGAGCTGGCTCCCGACCACGGCCTCACCCCCGTGGAGGAGCGCATCGACATCCATCGGCTCGCTGAGGACATCGCCTCCGGTGAGGTGCTGGAGATGTTCGCCGCCGGCACCGCCGCGGTCATCAACCCGATCGGGAAGCTCGCCTCCGAACAGGGGGAGTGGACCATCGGCGACGGCGGATCGGGCGAGACCACGATGGCGCTGCGTCGCATCCTGACGGACCTGCAGTACGGCCGCATTGCTGACGACCGAGGATGGATGCACCGACTCGTATGATGCACCCATGACTGCCTTCCACATCTACGACACGACCCTGCGCGACGGCTCCCAGCAGGAGGGCCTCAGCCTGTCGGTGCAGGACAAGCTGCGGGTCGCCCGTCTGCTCGACGAGCTCGGCGTCACCTACATCGAAGGCGGCTGGCCGGGCGCGATTCCGCGCGACACCGAGTTCTTCCAGCGCGCCGAGAGGGAGCTGCGGCTGCGTCACGCCCGGCTGGCGGCGTTCGGCGCGACCCGCCGCGCGGACACCGCTGTGGAGGATGACGAGCAGGTGCAGGCGCTGCTGGACTCCGGCGCCGGGACGATCACGATCGTCGCGAAGTCGGATATCCGCCACGTCACCGACGCTCTGCGCACCACGCCGGAGGAGAACCTGGCGATGGTGACGGACACCGTCGGCCATCTGCGGGAGGCGGGCCGCGAGGTCTTCGTGGATGCGGAGCACTTCTTCGACGGCTTCGACTGCGACCCCGACTACGCCACCCGCGTGGTGGCGGCGGCGCTGCGGGCGGGCGCCGCCGTGGTGGTGCTGTGCGACACCAACGGCGGGATGCTGCCCCACCGGGTCACCGAGATCCACGCGGAGCTGCGGGACCGTCTGGAGGCCGACGGGATCCGGGACCCGCAGCTGGGCGCTCACATGCACAACGACACCGGTTGCGCGATCGCCAACTCCCTTGAGCTGGTGCGCGGAGGCGCGATGCACGTGCAGGGCTGCATCAACGGCTACGGTGAGCGCACCGGCAACGCTGATCTCATCTCCGTGGTGGCGAACCTACAGTTGAAGATGAAGCGCGACATCGTGCCGGCGGCCGCGCTGGAGGACGCGACCCGCATCGCCCACGCGATCGGTGAGATTGCGAATATGCCGACTCAGCCGCGCGCACCGTACACCGGGTCGAGCGCGTTCGCCCATAAGGCCGGTCTGCACGCCTCGGCGATCCGGGTGGACCCGGATCTGTATCAGCACATCGATCCGCGCCACATCGGCAATGACATGCGGATGATCATCTCCGATATGGCGGGACGCGCCTCGATCGAGCTGAAGGGCCGGGAGCTCGGCTTCGACCTCGCCGGCAGCAAGGATCTGCTGGCGCGCCTGGCCCGCACTGTGAAGCAGCGGGAGGCGGCCGGGTACAGCTATGAGGCGGCCGATGCGTCGTTTGCGATGCTGCTGATGGATGAGATGCGCGGCGCTCCGTCGTACGCGCAGGTGGAGTCGTGGCGGGCCACGAGCCACCAGTTCCGCGACGGCTCCGTGGAGTCCGAGGCGACGGTGAAGCTGAAGGGCGATGGCCGCTTCGGGCGCGAGGTGACGATCGCTGAGGGCAACGGTCCGGTGCATGCGCTGGACTCGGCGCTGCGCACGGCGCTGTCGCGCAGCTACCCGCAGGTCCTGACGTTCGAGCTGCAGGACTTCAAGGTCCGCATCCTCGACTCCGAGGTGGGCGCGTCGGCGATCACGCGTGTGCTGGTCACCACCGCGATCCCGGGGGAGACGTTCACGACCGTGGGCGTGGGGCCGAACATGATCGAAGCCTCCTGGGAGGCGCTGTTCGATGCCTACAACTACGGCCTGTACCGCCTGGAGCTCGGCTCGATCTGACCGGCTCGGCTCGATCCGGTCATGCGGGGCTCCCGCGCCGGCCGGGTCAGATCGGCTGCTCGAGGGTGCGGTCGATGACGCCCACGAGTCGGTCCATCGATTCCGCGATGACGTCGGGGGAGTGGGTGACGAAGCTGAGCCGGAGCGTCGAGAAGTCGGGGTCCTGCGCGAAGAACGACCAGCCCGGCAGGTACGCCACGCCGGCGTCGCAGGCGTCGGCCAGCATGTCCTGGGCGTTGATGCCGGAGCCGAGCGATGCCCAGAGGAACATGCCGCCCTCCGGGTAGGTGATGTGGGCGCTGTCCGGGAGACGGCCCGAGAGGGCGTCCGCCATGGCGTCGCGACGGTGCCGGTACACGTCGATCACCTGCGCGACGTGTCCCTCGAGGTCTTCGGTCTCCAGGTAGCGGGCCACGGTCAGCTGGTCCACCACGGAGGACTGCATCGAGATCGCTGACTTCGCCACGGCGAGGGTCTGCCCGATGGGGCCTTCGGCGCGGGTCCAGCCGATGCGGACGCCCGGGCTCATCAGCTTCGACATCGAGTTCATCAGCAGCGTCTGCTTCGACAGCCCCGGCAGCGACGCGATCGGCGCAAGCGCCTCACCGGAGAAGCGCAGGTCCCCGTACGGGTCGTCCTCGATGAGGGCGAGGCGGTGGCGCAGCACGATCTCACCGACCTGTTCGCGGCGGGACATCGGCATGGTGCGCCCCGTCGGGTTCTGGAAGCTCGGGATGAGGTACAGCGCGGCGGGGGAGTGCTCGCCGATCGCGGCCTCGAGAGCGTCCGGCAGGACCCCATGGTCATCGCACGGCACCCCGATGACCCGCGCTCCGTGCGCAGCGAACGCCTGCACAGCGGCGAGATAGGTGGGGGACTCCACGAGGATCACATCGCCCTCGTTGAGCAGCGCCTGCGCGGCGATGAACAGGCCCTCCTGGGACCCTGACGTGATCTGCACCTGGTCCGCGGAGGTGGGCAGGAAGCGGGACATCCGTGCCGCGGCCTGTTCGCGCATCTCGGCTTCGCCTTCGGTGACGCCGTACTGCAGGGCGCGCTGTCCCTGATGGGTGAGCACCCAGTCGTAGCAGCGCCGCACCGCGTCGAGGTCGAACAGGGCAGGGTCGGGGATGCCGCCGGCGAAGGAGACGACGTCCGGCCGGGCCGCGAGGGCGAAGATCTCTTTGACGGGGGAGGTGGCGAGGCCGCGGTAGCGGTCTGCGACGGGGAAGTCGAAGGTCACCGGCCGCTCTCCTCGCCGCCCGGGGTGGGCAGGCCGTCGCCGGTGTCGCCGCCCATGAGGTTGCGGCGGGCGCCGATGTCCGGCGCGTTCGGCTCGGGTCCGCGCAGCATGGCGGCGAGGCCGGCGGGCTTCTGCCGGCCGACGGGTGCCGTGCCCTCGCCCGTGCCGTCGGCACCGCCCTGGCCGGCGCTTCCCCGGCCGGGTGCGCAGGCGTTGGAGGGGCCGCGCGGCGTGTCCTTCTCGGTGGTGGCGAAGCGGCGCATCTTCTCAGCGGTGGGGTAGGCGTACACGCCGAGGATCTCGCTGCCGAGCAGGGTGATCGGCAGGATGTCCTCACCGGAGACGTCGATCATGTCCTTGACGTGCTCGCAGGCGGTGAACGCCTCCGGCTGGTCGTCGGTGGAGTAGACCAGGATCGGCAGGCCCTCCGCGCGCAGCTCCTCCACGGTGGTGAGGAACTCGCTGCGCTCCTGGAGGGAACCGTCGGCCTCGGCGCTCTCGCGCCCGGGAATGAAGATTTCGACGTCGTTCATGCGCTCCAGCCTAGTCGCCGGCTCTGATCACGGCGTGCTCAGCGCCAGGGCGCCTTCGCGATGTCCCCGGCGTACTCCATCGACAGGGCGAGCTCCCCGGCCTCATCGGAGGCGTCGACATCGAGCACGGCCTGCAGAACGAAGTCGTTGTTCTCATCGGGGTCCATGACGGTCTGGGTGATCAGCCACTGCTTCGACTCCTTCGTGATCCGCAGCAGGCGCGGATCGCGGGCCTGCGGCTCGATCACGACATGGTCGTACAGGTCATAGAACTCGTCCATGGCCTCGCCCCAGCGGTCAGCGTCCCAGTCGTCGTCACCGAGCTGGCCGAGGTCCTCTTCGCGCTCGAAGGCGAAGTCCTCCACGCGGCGCCACATCGCCTGACGGATCATCGTCTCCACCACCTTCGTCTGGGCCGTGAGGGCGCGCGGGGAGTCGGGCCGGATCTCGTCGGCGCCGTCGTGGCCGTCGCCGTCCTCCGGATGGGCGAGCGCCTCCCATTCGTCCAGCAGGGAGGAGTCCACACCGCGCACGAGCACGCCGAGCCATTCGATGATGTCCTCGACCTCGTCGGTGCGCAGCTCCTGCGGCAGAGTGCGCCTCAGGGTCTGATAGGCGTCCGAGAGGTACCGCAGCACAATGCCCTCGGAGCGGATCAGCTGATACCGGGAGACGAACTCGCTGAATGTGGAACCGGTCTCGAACAGCTCCCGCACGATCGACTTCGGGGAGAGGTCATCCAGCGGCACCCAGGGCCGTTGCTTCGCGTAGATCTCCAGCGCCGCCTCCAGCTCCTCCGCCAAGGGCTTCGGCCACGTCACCTCGTCCAGTAGCTGCATCCGCTCCTGGTACTCGACCCCGTCGGCCTTCAGCTCCGCCAGCAGACGGCGCTTCGCGGTGCCCTGCTGGGCGAGCAGGATCTGCCGCGGGTCCTCCAGGATCGCCTCGATCGTGGAGACGGTGTCCATCGTGAGGTCCGGGGAGTCCTCATCAAGGGAGTCGAGGAACGCGATCGCGAACGGCGCCAGCGGCTGGTTCATCTGGAAGTCCAGCTGCAGGTCCTCCACCAGGTGGATGCGGCGGCCCTGGTTGTCGGCGGTGCCGGTGACCTCCACGATCTCCGATTCGGTGAGGCCGCGGAACAGCTCGATGGCGCGGCGCTTCAGGGCGAGCTTCTGCGCCGGTGTCTGGTGGCTCGTCTCGATCAGCTGCCGTGCGTGGGCGGCGGCGCTTCCGGGCCGTGCGATGAGCGCCAGCAGCATCGAGGAGGTGATGCGCATGTGGGCGCGCAGCGGCGCCGGAGGGTTCTCCACCAGTTTCGTCAGGTTCGCCTCGGTCCAGTTGACGGCGCCCTCGGGGACCTTCGCCTTCGGCTCTCTGCGCTTCTTCTTCGCATTGTTCGGTGCCTTCCCCGATTCGGCACGGGCCGCGGCGCGGGCCTTCTGCTTCTCGAACTCGACCGTCCACTCGGGCGCCTGCACCACAACGTGCCCCACCGTGTCGTACCCGGCGCGACCGGCGCGGCCCGCGATCTGGTGGAACTCCCGGGAGTTCAGCAGGCGGGTGGTGCGGCCGTCGAACTTCGCCAGCCCCGTCAGCAGCACGGTGCGGATCGGCACGTTGATGCCCACCCCGAGGGTGTCGGTGCCGGCGATGACTTTCAGCAGCCCGGACTGGGCGAGGCGCTCCACCAGACGCCGGTACTTCGGCAGCATGCCGGCGTGGTGCACCCCGATGCCTTCGCGCACCAGCTTGGAGAGGATCTTCCCGAAGCCGCGCGAGAAGCGGAAGTCCCCGATCAGCTCCCGGATCTGCGCCTTCTCGTCCTTGGTGAGGATGTTCCAGCCCAGCAGGTTCTGCGCCTGCTGCAGCGCGTTCGCCTGCGTGAAGTGGACGATGTAGACGGGGGCGTCGCGGCTCTCGAGGATCTCCCTGATGGTGTCCTCGAGGTCAGTGGTGGCCCACCGGAAGTCCAGCGGCACCGGCCGCGGCGCATCCCAGATGGTGGTGACGGATCGGTGCGTGCGCTTGTTCAGGTCCTCTTCGAAGAAGGCGACGTCACCGAGCGTGGCGCTCATCAGCACGAACTGCGCATCGGTCAGCTCCAGCAGCGGCACCTGCCACGCCCAGCCGCGCTCGGAGTCACCGTAGAAGTGGAACTCGTCCATCACCACCACTCCGATGTCGGAGTCGGCGCCGTCGCGCAGCGCATGGTTGGCGAGGATCTCCGCCGTGCACACGATGATCGGCGCATCATGGTTCACCGCGGCGTCACCGGTCATCATGCCGACCATCTCGGCACCGAACATGGAGACGATCTCGAAGAACTTCTCGCTCACCAGCGCCTTGATCGGCGCCGTGTAGTAGGCGCGCTCCCCGCGGGCCATGGCTGCGAACAGCGCGGAGTACGCGATGGTGGTCTTCCCCGACCCCGTCGGCGTGGCCGCGATGACGTGTTCTCCGGCGGCGATCGCCAGCAGCGCCTCCTCCTGGTGCGGGTAGAGGGTGCGCCCCACGGAGGCCTGGGCCTCGACGAAGGCGTCGACGATCTGGTCCCCACCGGAGGACTCGGGCAGGAAGGAGGCCAGGAGAGAGGTCATGCCCCCATTGTCGCAGGCGGGCTGCGCTCAAGCCCCTCAGGCGGCGGCGATCAGATCATTCCGAGCTTCTCGAACGCCAGCTGCACCCCGTGACCGGACGGGCCGGGCACCAGCCAGTCGGACGCATCGATGACGTACTGCGGCGATCCTTCGATGCCCACCCCGGTGCCGGCGGTCCTCAGCATCTTCTCGTCGTTCGCGCCGTCGCCGATGCCGACGGTCGTCGACATCTCCATCCCCAGATGGCCCGCCACGAACCGCACGCCATCGGCCTTGTCGATCCGCGCCAGATGGATCTCACCGGAGGCGAGATCATTGGAGTCCAGTGAGTTCGGCAGTGCGTTCAGCTCCTCGGACATGTCCGCGGCGATCTCGGCGATGGGCCGGCGGCAGCCGAACACCGCGATCTTCGTGATCCGCGGAGTGCGGTCCGTCGGCATGGGGGTGATGTCGCGGATGATGTCGATGGGGCCGTTGCCGATCGAACCGGGCTGCGCTTTCGGCAGGTCCTTCTGCACGGAGCGGATGTAGGAGGTGTAGGCCTCCATCTGATCCGCCGGTACGTGCAGACCGGAGGAGGACTCAGCGACATAGCCGATCCCCTCGGACTGGAGCACATCCACCGCCCGCTCCGCCATCGGAGGCGGGAACGCCTCATCCAGCAGCACTTCGCCGTTCATACGGACATAGGCGCCGGCGGACAGGACGACGCCGTCGAACAGCTCCTCCACCTCGGGCAGCACCATGCCGAGGGGGCGGCCGGTGCACAGGAAGATCAGGTGGCCATGGGCACGGGCGCGGGCGATCGCGTCGATGTGCGCGGGCGGGATGACGCCGTGGTCGGCGAGGGTTCCGTCGAAATCGATGAAGACGGCGCGGCGGTCGGTCACGCGCACTCCTTGGATGGGGGCTGGGCTGGACACCGCCAGCCTATCGGGAGCGGTGCGCGCCGGAGCCCAGGCGGTGCGCATCCTCCTCGGAGCCCGCCGCGATCAGCGGATCCAGGTGCTCCAGGATCCGTCGGCGCAGCTGCTGCGCCCCCTGAGCCAGCTCCTTCTGGCGGCGCACGTACTCCGCCTTCCCCTCCGGGGTCTCGATCGCGACCACCCCGTAGCCGAGCGGCCGCACGTCATACGGGGAGGCCTCCATATCGAGCACACGGGTGCTGCGCGCATGCTCGAAGCAGTCCAGCACGAGGCTGCTCGGCACCAGCGGCACCAGCTTCGCCGCCCACTTGTACAGGTCCATCCCCACGTGCAGACACGCCGGGTTGTCGCGCTGCACCTGGGTCGCCCGCGTGGGCTCCATCGAATTGCGCGGGACGGCTTGCGGCGTGAAGAACCGGAACGCGTCGATGTGGGAGCACACCAGCTGGTTCGCCTCCACCACCCGGTCCGTCTCAGCCTGGCCGAGGCGCAGCGGCAGATCCTCGTGCCGCTGCTGACCCGGCTGCAGCCGGTACACCATCGCCCATTCGTGCAGCCCGAAGCAGGAGAGGTTCGCCGGCCGCACCCCGAGCTGCGACCGGGTCAGGAGCCGATGCATGAAGCGAACCGCGTCGGCCCGCTTCGCGAGGAAGCCGGCGACGTCGGCGCGGCGCACGGCAGCCCCGCCGGCGGGGGAGCGGGAGTCGATGTAGTGCCGACGGGTTCCGTCCTCCACCACGTCCCCGACCCCGGCCAGATCCCGGTCCGCGTCGGCCTCGTAGCCGACTCTCCACCCCGGGTGCCACCGCCGGAGGAACGCGGGGGAGAAGGGGTAGTAGGTGTGCAGGAAGTCCTCCACCGGGTGCTTCTCATGTCGGGCCCGGCGCTCGCGGTGAGCGGCCGTCAGCGCATCGGCGCGCCCTTCGTGCCGAGAGCGCTCAGCGGTCGCCTCCTTGGCGGTGAGAACAGCGGTGAGATCCATGCGCCCCAGTGTACGGACGGGGGCCGACGGGGCCGCCGGAGCACGGGGCCTAGACTGGAGGCATGCGCATTGCACGATTCACCGACGGCTCTGACCCGATGTTCGGCATCGTCCAGGAGAAGGACGGCGTCGACATGGTCTACGGCCTCGCCGGAGACCCCCTGTTCACCGAGATCACGCCCAACGGCGTGATTCGACCGCTGGAGGACGTGCGACTGCTGTCCCCGGTGATTCCGCGCTCGAAGGTGGTGTGCGTGGGCAAGAACTATGCGGAGCACGCGAAGGAGATGGGCGGGGAGGCGCCCGAGCAGCCGCTGCTGTTCATGAAGCCGAACACCGCCGTGATCGGTCCGATGGAGCCGATGTTCATCCCCACCTATTCCGGTGAGGTGTCCCTCGAGGCGGAGCTCGCCGTGGTCATCAAGCAGATGGCGAAGAACGTCGATGCGTCCGCCGCGGCGGGCGTAGTCTTCGGCTACACCTGCGGCAACGACTTCACCGCCCGGGACTCCCAGCGCGAGGAGGACCAGTGGTTCCGCGCTAAGGCGTTCGACACCTCCTGTGCGCTCGGCCCGTGGATCGAGACGGACCTGGACCCGTCGGCCCTCGCGATCGGCTCCGAGGTCAACGGCGAGGCGCAGCAGGACGGCACCACCGCGGACATGATCCACCCGGTCGCGGACATCATCGCCGAGGTCTCCCGCGTCACCACCCTGCTGCCCGGTGACGTCATCCTCACCGGCACCCCCGCCGGGGTGGCCCAGGTGGCCGACGGGGACCGCGTCACCGTCCGGATCCAGGGCATCGGTGAGCTCACCACACCCATCAGCAGCGCCGCGACCCTCTGACACCCTTCCCACCCACAACTCTCCGAGGAGACACACCCGTGACAACCGAGACCGCACCGCAGAGCGCCGACGAGATCCGCGTCCGGTTCTGTCCGTCGCCCACCGGCACCCCGCACGTGGGCCTGGTCCGCACCGCCCTGTTCAACTGGGGCTACGCCCGCCACTTGGGCGGAAAGCTGGTGTTCCGCATCGAGGACACCGACCAGGCGCGCGACAGCGAAGAGTCCTATCTGCAGCTGCTGGACGCCATGCGCTGGCTCGGCATCGACTGGGACGAAGGCGTCGAGGTGGGCGGTCCGCACGGCCCGTACCGTCAGTCGCAGCGCGGTGAGATCTACCAGGACGTGATCGAGAAGCTGAAGGAGGGCGGCTTCATCTACGAGTCGTTCTCCACCGCGGAGGAGATCCAGCAGCGCCACGTGGACGCCGGCCGTCCGAAGGAGTCCGGCTACGACGGCTTCGACCGCGACCTCACCGAGGAGCAGAAGCAGGCGTTCCGCGACGAGGGCCGCGAACCGGTGTGGCGCCTGCGCATGCCGGATGAGGACATCACGTTCACCGATGTGGTGCGCGGCGAGATCACCTTCAAGGCGGGCTCCACCCCGGACTACGTGGTGGTGCGTGCGAACGGCCAGCCGCTGTACCCGCTGGTCAACCCGGTGGACGATGCCCTGATGGACATCACCCATGTGCTGCGCGGAGAGGACCTGCTGTCCTCCACGCCGCGGCAGATCGCGCTGTACCGCGCGCTGATGGCCGTCGGCGTCGCCAAGCGCATCCCCGAGTTCGGCCACCTGCCGTACGTCATGGGGGAGGGGAACAAGAAGCTCTCCAAGCGCGACCCGCAGGCCGACCTCTTCCTCTACCGCGAGGACGGCTTCATCCCCGAGGGCATGGTCAACTACCTGGCGCTGCTCGGCTGGGGCTACTCCGCGGACGAGGACATCTTCACCCGCGAGCAGTTCGTCGAGAAGTTCGACGTCCACGACGTCAACCCCAACCCGGCCCGCGTGGACATCAAGAAGGCGAAGGCCATCAACGCCGACCACATGCGGATGCTGGATGAGGACGAATTCACCGCCCGTATGATCCCGTACCTCGAGAAGGCGGAGGTCACCTCCGTACCGATCACCGAGGAGGAGCTGGACCTGCTCAAGCGCGCCACCCCGCTGGCGCAGCCGCGCATGAACCTCCTCTCCGAGGCGCCCGAGCTGCTCGCGTTCCTCTTCACGGCCGACGAGGACCTGGAGATCCAGCCGGACGCGCTGAAGAAGCTCGGCGATGACCCCGCTGCCGTGGTGCAGCGCGCCATCGACGACATCGAGCACCTCGGCGACTCCGACTTCACCCCGGAGAAGCTGGAGGAGACGCTGCGCGCCTCGATCATCGACGAGATGGGCATCAAGCCGCGCCTCGCCTTCGGTCCGCTGCGCTCCGCCGTCTCGGGCCGACGGGTCTCCCCGCCGCTGTTCGAGTCCATGGATCTGCTGGGCAGGGAGTCCACACTGGCGCGCCTGCGCAGCTTCCTGACGGTGCTGGCGGAGCAGCCTGACCAGGCCTGATTCCTGGTGGCGCGGCCGGCGGACGTTGGCCGCGCCACACTTCTCCGCCTCGGATTGGCATGGTCCCCAGGGGGCATGTAATGTTGTATTCCGTTGCAGGGAAGACCTCCGTAAGGAGATCAGAACTGACCATCCTTGGGGTATGGTGTAATTGGCAACACGGCTGATTCTGGTTCAGTTGTTCTAGGTTCGAATCCTGGTACCCCAGCGATCTGCACTTCGGTGCGGAACACGGCAGAGATGCCGAGGCCCCGTTCGTCTAGCGGCCTAGGACGCCGCCCTCTCACGGCGGTAACACCGGTTCAAATCCGGTACGGGGTACAGGGAATCGCAATCATCCATCAGTCTCGATGGGTGAGCGCTGTTCCAAGGCCCCGTTCGTCTAGCGGCCTAGGACGTCGCCCTCTCACGGCGGTAACACCGGTTCAAATCCGGTACGGGGTACACGGTAGGAAGAGCCGGGACCATCATGGTCCCGGCTCTTTCGTCATGCCCGTAGACTGGAGGCACATCAGCAGCTCGGACGAAGGAGACGGACATGACAGGCGGAATCGGGCGCATCATCGCCGGCATCGGTGACACGGAGGAAGCGGACAAGGCGATCCGCTGGGCCGCCCAGCACGCGGTTCTCACCGGCCGCCCCCTGCACCTCGTGCACGCCTTCGTCTGGCCCCTCATGGGCGTGGACGTCGACCCGGTCCCCGGTGTGAGCGGCTCCGGACTGAAGGCGTCCGCGGATCGGCTCGTCGAGGAGGCGATCGCCGTTGCGCGCGATGAAGCGCCCGACGCGATGGTCACCGGTGAGGTCGTGGACGGCCGGGCCCTCGACGTGCTGCTGTCGGTGCAGAGGCCGAACGACACCATCGTGGTGGGCTCGCGCGGCCTCGGGCGCTTCCTTGCCCTCATCGTCGGCTCCACCTCGCTCGCGCTGATCGCCCGCGCGAGCGCGAACGTCGTGGTGGTCCGCGGCAGCATCGACGACGGCCCCATCGCCGCGTTCTACGACGGCCAGGAGTCCTTCGAGCAGATCGTCACCCGAGCGGCCCGCCTGGCGGAGCTGCACCGAACCTCGCTGCGGGTGTACCCGTCGATCGCGATCCCGCACGCCGAATGGCCGAGGGTGCTGGAGGAGGCGAAGCGGATCGTCGCCCGCCATCATGAAGATGTGGAGGTCGATATGACTCCCTACACCGAGGACCACAGTGCGAAGGCCCTGATCCAGCGCGCCGAGGGCACTCGGATGATCGTCGCCGCTGCGCGCACGCAGGGCGAGGAGCGGCGTTCCGCAGCACCGACCACGGTGTCGCTGCTGCAGTACGCGCACACGCCGGTCTGGCTCGAGCGGGTCTGAGACCTGCCCGGTCTCAGCCGGCGGCGCGGCGCAGCACCTCGGTGAGGTGGTTCGCGCTCGCAATCACAGCCTGAGCGTGCAGCCGCCCCGGCTGGCGAGTCATCCGGTCCAGCGGTCCGGAGATCGACAGGGCCGCCACGACCCGGCCGTTCGGGCCGCGCACGGGCGCGGAGACCGAGCTGACGCCCGCTTCGCGCTCGCCGACGGACTGCGCCCAGCCGCGCCGGCGCACTGCCGAGAGCATGGTCGCCGTGAACCGCGCGCCGTGCAGGCCGCGGTGCAGGCGATCGGGCTCCTCCCACGCGAGGAGGATCTGGGCGGCGCTGCCCGCCTTCATCGTGAGCGTGGCCCCGAGGGGGACGGAGTCGCGCAGTCCGATGGGGCGCTCTGCAGCGGCCACGCAGATGCGGTGCTCGCCTTGGCGGCGGTAGAGCTGTGCGGATTCGCCCGTGTGGTCGCGAAGCGACGCGAGAACGGGGCCTGCAGCGGCGAGCAGGCGGTCCTCGCCGGCGGCTGCGGAGAGCTCCGTCAGGCGCGGGCCGAGGATGAAGCGGCCCTGCATGTCGCGGGCCACGAGGCGATGGTGTTCGAGCGCCACGGCGAGGCGGTGCGCCGTCGGTCGGGCGAGGTCGGTCGAGGTGACGAGCTGCGCGAGCGTGGCGGGGCCGGCCTCGAGCGCCCCGAGCACGGCGGCGGCTTTGTCGAGAACGCCGACGCCGCTTCCCTGATCTTCTTTCGCGTTGTTCATGACCTAAGACTGCCGTCTTAGCCGTTGAGACGCAAGTGCGACTCGTCCCGAACCTCGAAATAGTTGGTCCGAATTCCGAAACAGGTGGGCCTTCATCCGAGGCCCGAGCCGACGCAGCAAGGAGCCCGCACCATGGCGCGCACTCTCGCAGAGAAGGTCTGGCAGGACCATGTGGTCCGCCGCGGAACCGACGGCGAACCCGACCTCCTCTACATCGACCTGCAGCTGATCCACGAGGTCACCAGCCCGCAGGCGTTCGACGGACTCCGCCAGGAGGGTCGCACCCTGCGTCGGGTCGACCAGACGATCGCCACCGAGGACCACAACACCCCGACGATCGACATCGACAAACCCATCGCGGACATCACCAGCCGCACCCAGATCAACACCCTGCGCCGCAATGCCGAGGAGTTCGGCGTGCGCATCCATCCCCTCGGAGACGCCGATCAGGGCATCGTCCACGTGGTGGGCCCGCAGCTCGGCCTCACCATGCCCGGCATCACCGTGGTGTGCGGCGACTCCCACACCTCCACCCACGGCGCGTTCGGCGCCCTCGCCTTCGGCATCGGCACCTCCGAGGTGGAGCACGTGATGGCCACCCAGACGCTGCCGCTGAAGCCGTTCAAGACGATGGCGATCACCGTCAACGGGTCGCTGAAGCCCGGCGTCACCGCGAAGGACATCATCCTCGCCGTGATCGCGAAGATCGGCACCGGCGGCGGCGCCGGGTACGTGCTGGAGTACCGGGGCGAGGCGATCCGCGCCCTCTCGATGGAGGGCCGCATGACGATCTGCAACATGTCGATCGAGGCCGGTGCCCGTGCCGGCATGATCGCCCCGGATGAGACCACGTTCGAGTACGTCAAAGGGCGCCCGCACGCGCCGCAGGGCAAGGACTGGGACGACGCCGTCGCGTACTGGCGCACTCTGCCCACCGATGAGGGCGCCGAGTTCGATGCCGAGGTCGTCATCGACGCCGATGAGCTGGAGCCGTTCGTCACCTGGGGCACGAACCCGGGACAGGGGCTGCCGCTGTCCGCGACCGTTCCCGCGCCCGAGGACTTCACCAATGACATCGACCGCGAAGCCGCGGAATCGGCGCTGCGGTACATGGACCTCGTGCCGGGTCAGAAGCTCAAGGACATCCGCGTGGACACCGTGTTCATGGGCTCGTGCACCAACGGCCGCATTGAGGACCTGCGGGCGTTCGCCGAGGTCATCAAGGGGCAGAAGAAGCACCCCGAGGTGCGCGTCATGGTGGTGCCCGGCTCGGCACGGGTGCGCATCCAGGCTGAGCAGGAGGGCCTCGGCGACGTGTTCGAAGCGTTCGGCGCCGAATGGCGCCAGGCCGGGTGCTCCATGTGCCTGGGCATGAACCCGGACCAGCTGAAGCCGGGGGAGCGCTCCGCCTCCACCTCGAACCGCAACTTCGAGGGACGCCAGGGCAAGGGCGGCCGCACCCACCTGGTGTCGCCGGTCGTCGCCGCCGCGACCGCGGTCCGCGGCACCCTCAGCTCGCCCGCCGACCTCATCTGACCCGATCCACCGCCAGCACCCGTCGGCCCCATCTGCACCCGCAGGCCCCACCGACGGCGGCCGCGCCCCCCAAGGAGACCACCTCATGGAGAAGTTCACCACCCACACCGGCATCGGCGTACCGCTGCGCCGCTCGAACGTCGACACCGATCAGATCATCCCCGCCGTGTTCCTCAAGCGCGTCACCAAGACCGGGTTCGACGACGGCCTGTTCAGCGTGTGGCGCAGCGACCCCGAGTTCGTCCTCAACCAGGAGCCGTACACGAGGGGCAGCGTGCTCGTCGCCGGCCCCGACTTCGGCACCGGCTCCTCTCGTGAGCACGCCGTGTGGGCGCTGCGCGACTACGGCTTCGCCGCGGTCCTCTCCTCCCGCTTCGCGGACATCTTCCGCGGCAACGCCGGCAAACAGGGCCTCGTGGCCGCGCAGCTGGCACCGGAGGACATCGAGCAGATCCAGAAGAAGCTGGAGAACGAACCGGGTACGGAGATCACCGTGGACCTGGTGGAGCGCCGCGTCGAATGCGGCGACCTCACCTTCGGCTTCGAGATCGACGACTACACCCGCTGGCGTCTCATGGAGGGCCTGGACGACATCGGCCTGACGATGCGCTATGAGGCCGATATCGCAGCGTTCGAGGAGAAGCGCCCGAGCTGGATGCCGAGAACCCTTCCGGCCCGCACCGCCGGCTGATCCTCGCGTCACCTCGCCCGGGCGGCATCCGGGCTGCTCCGGTATGGTGGGCCGGTCACCGGTTCGTCCGCGAACCGCCCCAGACCATTCGATGTAAGGACACTATGAGCACCACGTTCACAGTTCGCGGCGGCAAGCCCCTCACGGGCGAGGTCACCGTCCGCGGCGCCAAGAACCTCGTCTCCAAGGCCATGGTCGCTGCCCTCCTCGGCGAAGAGCCCAGCGAACTGCGCTCGGTTCCGGACATCCGCGATGTCGCGATCGTCAAGGAGCTGCTGAAGGTCCACGGCGTCGGCATCGACTGGGACGTTGAGGGCGGCGTGATCCGCATGGACCCGTCGAACGTGGAGCGGGCTCACGTGGCCGACATCGACGCCCACGCCGGCTCCTCCCGCATCCCGATCCTGTTCTGCGGCCCGCTCCTGCACCGCCTGGGCGAGGCGATCATCCCCGACCTCGGCGGCTGCCGCATCGGCGACCGCCCGATCAACTACCACCTCGACGTGCTGCGCCAGTTCGGTGCGCACGTCGACAAGCGCGAGCACGGCATCTACATCACCGCGCCCAACGGTCTCACCGGCACGAAGATCCGCCTGGAGTACCCGAGCGTCGGCGCCACCGAACAGGTGCTTCTGACCGCCGTGCGGGCCAAGGGCCTCACGGAGCTGGAGAACGCCGCTGTCGAGCCGGAGATCGAGGACCTCATCTCCGTGCTGCAGAAGATGGGTGCGATCATCTCCCTGAGCACGGACCGCACCATCATCATCGAGGGCGTGGAGCGGCTGGGCGGCTACACCCACACCGCCCTCGCTGACCGCATCGAAGCCGGCTCCTGGGCCTGCGCGGCGCTCGTCACCGGCGGTGACGTGTTCGTGCGCGGCGCCGAGCAGAAGGCGATGTCCACCTTCCTCAACATCCTGCGCAAGGTCGGCGCCGGCATGGAGATCAAGGACGACGGCATCCGCTTCTTCGCCACCGACGAGCCGCTGCGCCCCGTCGCTGTGGAGACCGACGTGCACCCCGGCTTCATGACCGACTGGCAGCAGCCCCTGGTGGTGCTGCTGACCCAGGCCGAGGGCATCTCCATCGTCCACGAGACCGTGTACGAGAACCGCCTCGGCTTCACCAGCGCCCTCAACGACATGGGCGCCCAGATCCAGGTGTACCGCGAATGCCTCGGCGGCTCCTCCTGCCGCTTCGGCCAGCGCAACTTCAACCACTCCGCCGTGGTCTCCGGCCCCCGCCAGCTCGAGGGCCGCAACATCACCGTTCCGGACCTGCGCGGCGGGTTCTCGTACCTCATCGCTGCTCTGGCGGCCGACGGGATCTCGAACATCTACGGCATCGACCTCATCGACCGCGGCTACGAGTCCTTCCGGGACAAGCTGACCGCTCTGGGCGCCGACTTCTGGGAGGGATGAGCCGATGAGCACCCCGGAGCCGGACGAGATCATCATCGAGCCCGACGACCAGCAGGACGGCACCGCCCACCACGGCGACCGCGCCGACGACACGGACCGCACCGAGCACTTCGTGCGCGAGGCCCGCGGCTACAACTCACTCGCCCTGCGCGACATCCCGCTGCCGGACTACTGCGACGTGGTCATCATCCCCACCCGCGGTGTCCGCGAAACCGACCCGCGGGTGTGGGCGGAGGCGATCTTCTCCCGCGAGAACGCCACCCTCGCCTCCCGCGGGGCGAAGGCCCTGCGCAATGAGGCGATCCGCCTGTTCGACCTCGTGCCGCCGCCGGATCGCACGCGCGACGTCATCGAAGTGGTCGGTGATGAGGCCCTCATCGTGGACGACACCCCGTCGCTCGCCGTCCGCATCGGTGTGGCGGTGGAGCCCGGCGGTCACCTGCTGCGCATCACCACCGCGGTGAAGTACCGGAACCTGCGCGGACGCCTCACCTGGGCGCCCCGTCGCGTCATGCACGCCGCCGCCGTCCACACGCTGGCGCGCCGCGCCCCGGTCACCATGCGCACCCGCGAGGTGCGCGCCAGCGGCCAGCGCGGCCTGCTCGGGGTGACCCGTCTGCCGAAGCTGATCGACCAGCCCCGCCCCGGCCAGCACAGCCGCGGCGGCCAGCAGGATCAGCGCCGCCCCGACAGCGGCCGCTGACATGGCCGGCGCACCGCTGATCGCGGTCCTCGGCGCCGGCAGCTGGGGAACCACGTTCTCCTCGGTCCTGGCCGCCGCGGGCTGCCGGGTCCGCATCTGGGCGCGCCGCGCCGACATCGCCGCAGAGATCACCGAGCGCCGCACCAACCGCGGCTACATCCCGGAGCTCACCCTGCCGGACACGGTCAACGCCTCCAGTGACGCCGGCGCTGTGCTCGACGGGGCCGATGGCGTCGTCATCGCCGTGCCCGCGCAGAAGCTGCGCGGCGCCCTCGAGCAGTGGCCAGCCCTGCCGGACGTCCCCGTGGTGTCGCTCGTCAAGGGCATTGAACGGGACACGGATCTGCGGATCAGCGAACTGCTGGCATCCGTCGGCCGCATCGAGCCCAGCCGGATCGCGGTTCTGTCCGGACCGAACCTCGCGGTCGAGATCGCCCAGCAGCAGCCGTGTGCCGCCGTCGTCGCCTCCACCAGTGCCGCCACCGCGGACCGGGTCGCCCGCTGGTGCCGCGCCCCCTACATGCGCACCTACGTCTCCTCCGACGTCATCGGCGTGGAGGTCGCCGGCGCCATGAAGAACGTCATCGCCACCGCTGTCGGCGCCGCCGCCGGACTCGGGTACGGCGACAACACCCGCGCCACCCTCATCACCCGCGGGCTCGCCGAGATGACCCGTCTGGGCACGGCCGTCGGCGCCCGGGCCGACACGTTCGCGGGGCTCGCCGGCATGGGCGACCTCGTCGCCACCTGCGCCTCACCGCTGTCCCGCAATTTCCGCCTCGGCGCAGAGCTCGGCCGGGGCCTCAGCGTGGAGGACGCGATCCGCGAGGTGGGACAGACCGCCGAGGGCGTCGCCACCGCGCGCGCAGTTCGGCAGATCGCCCACGAACGCGACCTGGACCTGCCGATCACGTCGATGCTGGTCGATGTGATCGATCACGGGCGTGACATTTCCAGCGTGACACGGGAACTCCTGTCACGCTCCGTGCGACCGGAATGAGATCATCACACCCATGAGCATTTCCGTGGCCCTCCTCTTCGGCGGCCGCTCCGGTGAGCACGGCATCAGCTGCGTCACCGCGGGCGGCATCCTCCGCGCCATCGACCGCGACCGCTTCACCCCGATCCCCATCGGCATCACCCCCAGCGGCCGCCTCGTGTCCGTCACGGACGACCCCGACCACTGGGTGATCCGCGACGGCCGCGCCCCCGAAGTGCCGGAGGACGGCGAGGAGGTCCTCCTGCCGACCGTCGCGAAGACCGCCGGGAAACCGTCGCAGCTGCGCGTCATCCGGGGCGGCCGTGTGGAGCACCTTGCGGACGTGGACGTGTTCCTGCCGCTGCTGCACGGCCCCTACGGTGAGGACGGAACCATCCAGGGGCTGTTCGACCTGCTCGACCTCCCCTACGTGGGCAGCGGAGTGCTCGCCAGCGCGGTGTGCATGGACAAGGACTTCACCAAGCGGGTCCTCGCCGATGCCGGCATCGCCGTGGCCGACGGCTGCGTGGTCCGCCAGGAGGACTGGTGCACCGATGAGGGCCGCGCCGAGATCCGCGCACGGGTCGCCGAGCTGCAGGCACCGCTGTTCGTGAAGCCGTCCCGGGCCGGCTCCAGCCTCGGCGTCTCCCGCATCGAGGACCTCGACGGCCTCGAGGAAGCGCTGCGCTCCGCCTTCGAGGTGGACCCGAAGGTGCTGGTGGAGTCCGGTGTCAACGGCCGCGAAGTGGAGTGCGGTGTGCTGCGCACCTCCCGCCGCCACCCGGTGCGCTCCACGCAGCCCGGTGAGGTCGCCATCGGCGACGACCTCGAGTTCTACGACTTCGAATCGAAGTACTTCGGCAAGGGCACTGTCCGGATCGACGTCCCCGCGTCGATCAGCGAGGAGCGCGCCGCGCAGGTCCGTGACATCGCCGAGCGCGCGTTCGTGGCCCTGGACCTGGAGACCCTCGCCCGGGTCGACGTCTTCGTCACCGATTCCGGCGTGATCGTCAACGAGATCAACACGATGCCCGGGTTCACGCCGTTCTCCATGTTCCCCGTGCTGTGGGAGAACATGGGCATCACCTACCGTGAGCTGATCACCGAACTGATCGACTCGGCGCTCGCCAAGCCGCTCGGCGTCCACTGACGCTGTCTCGGGCGAGGGGCGGCAGCGCCGTCAGTTCGTCTCGCCCTGCCCCACGCAGAAGCGGGTCGCGGGGATCTGGTTCACCAGACCCACCACCGCCAGGGGAGCGGCGCTCGGCTGATCCGGTGCGGCGGCACGCGGCACTGTCATATCGATCGCCGGTTCACGGCCGTACGTGGTGTACGTGAGGATCCCGGTCTCATCGTCCTGATGCACGATCCAGTCCACTGCGGTGCCGTTCGGCGCCTGTGTGGTGGTGCACAGCTCCGTTGTGGGCGGCGGGGGAGTGACGCCGCAGCGCAGCACCACCGCCTTCTCACCCGTGCCCCACGCGGCGGTGGACTGGCTGGTGGTCTCCTGCCGCTTCTGCCCGATCACTTCGTCGGGCAGCTTGGTGATGACATCCGCGCAGGCGGGGTTCGCGGCGTCCGGGCCCGGCGGCACCGTGACGGCGCAGCCGCTCAGCAGGCTCAGCAGCACGCCGCCGCCGATGAGGGCGGCGCTGGCGATGAGGCCGCGGTGTGCACGGCGGGGGAGCGCACGGCTGGGCTGGACCACCTCCGGTGAGGGGTCCGACGGCTGCTGCGGATCGTGGGGGTTCGGTGAGGACGTCACCTGTTCAGCGTAGCCGCCCCGATCAGACGCGCTCGAACTCGTCGGCGCTGACCGGCATGGCCGCATCCGTCTCGTCCTCACAGTCCACGGCGGGGATCGCCCCGGTGACGGGTCGGGGTGCCGTGTCATCCGCTGCTGCCATGGCGGTGGAGCCGACGCTCGCCCCCATGATCACCACGATCGCGAGGACGGCGAGCAGGCTGATGCCCTGGCCGAGGAACAGCCATCCCACCAGCGCCGCCACCATCGGCTCGAGGGACAGCAGGACCCCGAAGGCGGACTTCGGCAGGCGTCGGAGGGCAGCGAACTCCAGGGAGTAGGGGATCACGGTGGCCAGCAGCGCGCAGGCGATGACCACGGTCAGCAGGCCGAGGTCGCTGACCGCTGTGGGCAGTGCCGTGATGCCGAACGGCAGGAGGAGGACGCCCGCGATCGCGACGGCGACGGCGAGGCCGCCGGCACCGGAGACGAGCTGGCCGGTGCGCTGGGAGACCACGATGTAGGTGGCCCAGCACGCGGAGGCGATGAGGATGAACAGCACGCCGAGGGGATCCAGTGCAGCACCGCCGTGGCCCATCAGATCGTCCACGAAGAACAGGCCGATGCCGAGCACGGCGAGGCCCACCCAGGCGAGGTCACGGGCGCGCCGGGAGAGGACGGCCGCGAGGGTGAGCGGGCCGATGAACTCGATCGCGACCGCGACCCCGAGCGGCAGGCGGTCGATCGCGGCGAAGAAGAAGCCGTTCATGACGGCGAGCACCACACCGAACAGGCCGACGGCTCGCCACTGCGGCAGGGTCCACCGGTGGATCGCCGGGCGGGTGATGAGCATCAGCACGACGGCGGCGACCAGCAGGCGCAGGGACGTGGTGCCCCAGGGGCCGAAGGCGGGGAAGAGGGACACGCCGAGGGATGCGCCGATCTGCAGGCTGGTGGCGGACGCGAGGACGAACAGGGCGCCCACCAGGGTGCCGCGGCCGCTGCGGGGCGACTCGGTGAGCTCCGCCTGGCCCTGCACGATCTCGGCGACGATCGGGATGCCGGCCGTGGGGCTGCCGGTGGTGGGGGCGTCGGAGATGAAACCGGTGGTGGGGGAGTCCGTGGGCTGACCGTCGAGGGAGACGACGGTGAAGGATCCGCTGGTGGTGCGCGTGCTCATGCCTCCACTGTGGAGCCCTCAGAAGTGTTCAGTCCAGTGATGGAAACTGGAATGAATCAGTAAGGATCCGTGAACTGTTCTGCGAAGGGGCGTCATGCTGAGCGTCAAAGGGCTGCGCGTGCTGGTGGAACTGGAGCGCAGAGGCACTCTCGCCGAGGCGGCGCGTGCTCTGAACTACACCCCGTCGGCCGTCTCGCAGCAGCTGGCCGCACTCGAACGGGAGGCCGGGGTGGCGCTTCTCACCCCGGTGGGCAGAGGCGTGCGTCTCACCGATGCGGGCCGCATGCTCGCCGCGCACGCCCACGAGATCATCGGCGCCATCGCCCGCGCCGAAACGGACCTCGCGAACCTGTCCTACACCGTGTCCGGGCAGGTGCGGGTCGCCTCCTTCCAGTCCGTTCTGCTGGAAGTGGCGCCGCGCGCCCTCGCCCTCCTGGCCGATGAGCACCCCGACCTCGACGTGGTCCTCTTCCAGCGCGATGTGGACGATGCCCATTCCGGTCTGCTCTCCCACGCCTTCGACCTCATCCTCGGTGAGGAGTTCGACGGCCACCCCCAGCCGCCCGTCCCGGGTGTGCAGCGCGAAGACCTGCTGACGGACCCGCTGTGGGTGGCCCTTCCGTCGGCCCTTGCGGCGCAGCGCGCCCCGCGCCGACTCGCCGACCTCGCCGACCAGCCGTGGGCGCTGGAGTCGTCGAAGACGCGGATGGGTCGCTGGGCCCGCACCGAATGCTTCGCCGCCGGGTTCAACCCCCGCATCCGATCCGAGAGCACCGACCCCACGCTGCACATGCAGCTGGTGGCCTCCGGGCTCGCCGTCTCCTTCGTGCCGGCGCTGTTCGGCGCGCGCCTCGGCCGCGGCATCGACGTGTTCGCCCTCGCCGGAGCCGACGGCGCCGCGCCCCGCCGCACCCTCTACACGGAGGTGCGGGACGGTCAGGCCCGACATCTCGCCATCCGCGCCGTGCGCAGCGCGTTCGTCGCAGCCGCGGGCGGCATCCCGGTGCACCGCACGAACGGCACCATCCGCACTGGCATGATGGACGCATGAGCACCCTCGGTGAGCTCGGCGAAGCCGGCATCCTCGCACGCATCCTGCCGATCCTCTCCGGCGCCGCGAACACGGAGCGGACTCTGATCGGTCCCGGCGATGACGCCGCTCTCCTCGCGGTCCCCTCCGGCTCGGTGGTCATCACCACCGACACCATGATCGAAGGCAAGGACTTCTTGCTGCGCGGCGATGCACCGGGGCGCAGCCCGCTCGGCTCCACCGGCGAGGAGATCGGCCACAAGCTCGCCGTGCAGAACCTCGCGGACATCGCCGCCATGGGTGCCGAGCCCACGGCGCTCGTGCTCAGCCTGTCCGCGCCCGCCACGACCCCCCTCGCCCTGATCGAGGGGATCGCGCGGGGCCTCGCCGCTCGCTCGGCCCGTGCCGGCGCCGTCGTCATCGGCGGTGATCTGGGCGGAGCGGACATGATCAGCCTGACCGTCACCGCCTTCGGCGAACTCGTCCCGGGCCTCGGCGGACGAGCGATCCGTCGCGACGGCGCCCGGGTGGGGGATGTCGTCGCCGTCGGCACACCCCAGCTCGGCCGAAGCTCCGCCGGGCTCGCTCTTCTGCTCGGGGGCCACGACCCCGCCGAACTCGGTGATGTGCAGCGGGGCGCGGAGGGCGCGCTGGAGTTCCATCGTGCCCCCGAGGTGGACCTGGAGGCCGGGCACCGCCTCGCCGCTGCTCTCGGCCACGACCTGCACGCCATGATCGATGTCTCCGACGGGCTCCTGCGCGACGCGGGCCGTCTGGCCGACGCCTCCGGAGTCCGCATCCACCTCGACGCCGACGGCCTGGCCACCATGGCCGAGGCGCTGCGACCGCTCGCCGATTCCCTCGGGCAGGATCCGTCGGCGTGGGTGCTGGGCAGCGGGGAGGAGCATGCGATGCTGATCTGCCTGCCCCCGTCGGCCCTCCAGGCCGCCCGGGACGTGCTGCGGGATGCCGGCGGCGACCTCACCATGGTGGGCCGCGTCCTGCCGGCGGGGGAGGAGGACCCGCGCGCCACGGCTGCGGGTGTGAACGAGCAGGGGGCCGACGGGTCCGCGCTCGGCTGGGACCACTTCGAGTGAGGGAGTCCACAGCCGCCGGCGGCACTGGGCCCTGTCCTCAGCGATGGGCCGTGCGGTATGCTCATTGGGTTGCCTTGCGCCAGGGCGAGATCGTCCGCGCCTGCCGTGGGCGCATCATCGACGACTTCCATTCATTTCGACCAGGAGAACATCGTGGCTTCTAAGTGTGACATCTGCCCCAAGGGCCCGAGCTTCGGCAAGAGTGTCTCCCACTCCCACCGTCGCACCTCGCGCCGCTGGAACCCGAACATCCAGTCCGTGCGCGCCATCGTGAACGGCAGCGCCAAGCGCATCAACGTGTGCACGTCCTGCATCAAGGCGGGCAAGGTGCAGCGCGCCGCCTGAGCGCAGCTGCCCACCAGCACCCGTGAGAAGCGGCCCCGGATCCCGGGGCCGCTTTTCGCACAGGAGGAGCCATGCAGTCGCCTGCCTTGACCACCATCCTCAGCCCGAAGGAGCTGAAGGCCGTCCGCGGATTCGGGGTCGAGACCGCGGAGGAGCTGCTGCGCGTCTCCCCGAACCGCTACAAGGTCCCCGGGCCGGTGCGCGACCTCCACAGCCTGCAGGAGGGCGATGACATCACCGTCATCGCAACCGTCATCGACATCAGCGAACACCGCATGCGCAGCGGCCGCGGCACAGTCCTCACCGCCCGCATCGAGGACGATTCCGGGGACCAGCTGGACCTGCCGTTCTTCCTGTACAAGCAGCACCTGGTGACCTATCACCGGGGGAGGCTGCGCCCCGGCGTCGGCATCCTCGTCCAGGGCACCGTCAAACTGTTCCGGGGACAGCCGCAGGTCACCCACCCGGACTACACGCTGCTCACACCCGACGGCGAGGACACCGACGGCATCACCATCCAGCAGGCGCTGCAGCCCCGGCCCGTCTATCCGCAGCGATCCGGCTCCAAGCAGAGCACCGTTGCCAGCGCGTTCGACAAAGCCCTCGACTACGTCAGCCTCACCGCCACCCCCGTGCCCGGCGCGGTCCTCCGAGAGCATCGCCTGCTGACCGCTGAGCAGGCCCTCACCGCCCTGCACCGACCGCGCAGCATGAAGGACGTCGACGCCGCCCGGCGGTTCCTCCGCTTCGAAGAGGCGTTCATCATCCAGTCCGCGTTCGCGCGCCGCCGCGCCCGCGACGCCGAGGACCGCGCCCCCGCCTTGGATGTCCGCGGACAGCTCGCCACGGGGCTCGATCAGCGACTCCCGTTCTCGCTGACCGACGCGCAGCAGCGCGCCGGTGCCGAGATCGAGCAGCGCATCTCCACCGCGCGCCCCACGTCGGTGCTGCTGCAGGGCGATGTGGGCAGCGGCAAGACCATCGTGGCGCTGCGGGCCATGGTCCGCGCCATCGACTCCGGCCATCAGGCGGCGCTGCTCGCTCCGACCGATGTCCTCGCGCGGCAGCACCACGCCACCATCATGCGCATGCTCGGGGACCTCGGGGAGGCCGGCACCCTCCACGCCCCGGAGCACGCCACCACGGTCCGGCTGCTCACCGGGTCCCTCACGGTGCCCGAGCGCCGCCAGGCGCTGCTGGACATGCAGGTCGGGACCGCGGGACTGATCGTCGGCACTCACGCGCTGCTGTCCGACGGCGTCGACTTCGCCGACCTCGGCCTCGTCGTGATCGACGAGCAGCACCGCTTCGGGGTGGAGCACCGCCGCATGCTGCGCGCGAAGGGCAGCCACGGCGGCAACCCGCATGTCATCGTCATGACCGCCACGCCGATTCCGCGCACCGCGGCGATCAGCATTGCAGGCGACCTCGATGTCATCGCCCTGGACACCGCCCCTGCGGGCCGCGCCGAGGTGCAGAGCTTTGTGGTGCCCGAGTCGAGTGACTCGTGGCGCGAGCGCATGTGGGAGCGCACCGCGGAGGAGTGCCGCCGCGGCATGCAGGCGTTCGTGGTGTGCCCCCGCATCAGCCCCGATGACGACACCGACGACAACGCGGATGCCGGCTTCGTGGACGACGCCGACCCCGGCCTGCTCACCAGCAGCGGCGGGCAGGGGGCCGACGGACTCCCGGATCCCTGGGCTCTGCACAGCGTGGAGGAGATCGCCGAGCAGCTGCAGACCGACCCCCGCTTCCGCGGCCTGCGGATCGCGACCCTCCACGGCCGCCAGCACGCGAACGACAAGCAGAAGCGGATGGAGGCGTTCGCCGCCGGGCAGATCGACGTCCTGGTCGCCACCACCGTCATCGAAGTCGGAGTCGACATCCCGAACGCCACCGTGATGGTGGTGCTCGATGCTGAGCGGTTCGGGCTGTCCCAGCTGCACCAGCTGCGCGGCCGCATCGGGCGGTCCGACCATCCCGGCATCGCCTTCTTCACCACCCGCGCCGCAGCGGGCAGCCCCCAGCACGACCATCTGAAGGCGCTCGCCGACACCCGCAGCGGGTTCGAGCTCGCCGAGATCGACCTGGAGCGCCGCGGAGGCGGCGACCTCATCGGCACCGCCCAGTCCGGCATGCGCGCCGGCATCACCCATCTGAATGTGCTGCGGGACGCCGCCGTGATCGCCGAGGCGAGACAGGCCGCATTCAGCCTGGACCTCGGCGCCCTCAGCGAGGTTGAACGGACCCGACTGACCGACGCCATCGACGCCCGCCTCGTGGATGCGGACGTGGAGAGGAGCTGACATGCCCCGCATCATCGCCGGAGCGCTGGGCGGTCGCACCATCGCCTCCCCGCCCAGCAGCCGCACCCGCCCCACCAGCGACCGGGTCCGCGAATCCCTGTTCGGGCGGCTCGACGCCTGGGGCGTTCTGCGCGGCGCCCATGTGCTCGACCTGTTCGGCGGCACCGGCGCCCTCGCATTCGAAGCGCTGTCCCGCGGCGCCGGCAGCGCCGTCATCGTGGAGGCGCACGGCCCCACCGCCCAGGTGATCCGCCGCAGCGCCGAGGACCTCGGCCTCACCGACCAGGTCAGCGTCATCACCGGGCGGGCCGAGAGCGTCATCCGGACGCTGAACCCGTCGGCCGGCCCCGCCGCCTCAGCGGTGTTCCTCGACCCTCCCTACACCGTCCCCCTCGCGCACATCGCTGACCTCCTCGAGCAGCTCAGCGCCGCCGGAGTCCTCGCCGACGAAGCGGTCATCGTCATCGAGCACTCCGGCCGCACCGATGAGCAGCTGCGCCTCGGCCCCGAGTTCGTGGACGAGGGTGCGAAGCAGTACGGCGACACCGCCGTGGAGTTCTTCACCTATCTCGACCCCCGGATCAGCGCGGCAGGCACGGGCGATATGCTGGGGCAATGACCACAGCAGTTGTGCCGGGCTCCTTCGATCCCTTCACCACCGGTCACCTCGACCTCGTGCGCCGCGCGTCCGCCCTCGTGGACCGCGTCATCGTCGCCGTCTCCCACAACCCGAACAAGAACCACCTGCTGGACATCGAGACGCGCCTGCGGACCATCCGCGACACCCTCGAGCAGGAGGGACTGACCACCGTCACCGCCGAAGCCCTCCCCAGCGGGCTCCTCGTGGACTTCGCGAAGGGCCGCGGCGCCACGCACCTCATCAAGGGGCTGCGCTCCCAGATCGACCTCGCCTACGAGGAGCCGATGGCGCGCATGAACCAGCACCTGGAGGGCATCGACACCGTGTTCGTGCTGACCGATCCGTCGCTCTCCCACATCAGCTCCACCCTCGTCCGAGAGGTCGCCGGCCTCGGCCGCGACGTGTCCGACTTCGTTCCCGCGCCGGTCCTCGGCGCACTCACCGCAACCCTGGCAAAGGACAGCTGAGATGGCAGACCCCATGCTCCCCGCCGGCCTCGACCTCCGCTTCGAGGTCATCGACCTCATCCACCGCATCGGCGCCCACCGCACCGAAGAGCGCATCGTCCGCGCCGACGAGCAGGTCGGCAGCCCCGTCATGGGCGTCGCCGCCGGCGACCCGATCGACGTGCGCGCCCAGCTCGAATCCGTGGAAGAGGGCATCTTCATCACCGGCAGCGCCGACGCCACCCTCACCGGCGAATGCTCCCGATGCCTCGATCCGATCACCGAGGACGTCAGTGCCCCCATCGGCGAGATGTTCACCTACCCCGACAAGCTCGAGAAGGGCATCGATCCGGAGGAGGACGACATCCCCCTCCTCACCGGCGACACCATCGACCTCGGCCACCAGGTCCACGACGCCCTCGCCGTGGCCGCACCGTTCACACCCCTGTGCCGCGAGGACTGCCTCGGCCTGTGCGACCAGTGCGGGTTCCGCATGGAGGACGACCCCGACCACGAGCACGTCATCATCGACCCGCGACTGAGCTCGCTCGCCGCCCTGCTGCAGGACTCCGATGGCGCCGCCGGTGACGCCAAGGGGGACTCGGCACAGTGAGCCGGAAGAACCGTGCCCGCGGCATCGAGCAGCATCGCGAGGACCGCAGTGAGCTGCTCGCCTCCCTGCCGCTGCGGGGTCAGCAGATCCGCGAGGACCTCCTCGAGGTCGCGCTGACGCACCGATCGTTCTCGTACGAGAACGGGGAAGTGCCGCACAACGAGCGGCTCGAGTTCCTCGGCGACTCCGTGCTCGGCCTCGCCGTCACCCACCGCCTGTTCCACCTGTTCCCGGACGCTCCCGAGGGCCGCCTGTCCCGGCACAAGAGCGCCGTCGTATCGATGCGGGCCCTGGCACTGCTGGCGCGCCGCCACGGGCTCGGCGAGTACATCCGCCTCGGCCGCGGGGAGGCCCTGTCCGGCGGCCGCGACCGTTCCTCGGTCCTCGCCGACACGGTGGAGGCGATCATCGGCGCGGTCCATCTCAGCCTCGGCGCTGAGGCCTCCGACTGCTTCGTGCTGGACCTGATCGATCCGATCATCGACGACGACGAGTTCCTGCGCGCCGAATACGACTACAAGACGCGCCTGCAGGAGATCGCCGCGGAGCACGACACCGTCCCGGCGTACGAGGTGGAGGACCACT
The DNA here is from genome assembly GCF_022347125.1 of Helcobacillus sp. ACRRO. Classification (NCBI taxonomy): domain Bacteria; kingdom Bacillati; phylum Actinomycetota; class Actinomycetes; order Micrococcales; family Dermabacteraceae; genus Helcobacillus; species Helcobacillus sp. ACRRO. Next base: position 11,856 of record NZ_JAKRNG010000007.1, on the reverse strand, counting down.
CGGCCGACGGCGTCTCCGCCTACAGCGCCGTCGCGACCGTGGCCGGGCAGGTCACCGGCCGCGGCGACGGCACCTCGAAGAAGGACGCTGAGCGCGCCGCCGCGCAGCAGGCCGTGCTGGCGTACTGCAACGCCCACGGCATCGAGTTCTCCGTGTTCGACGCCTGATGCCCGAGATGCCCGAGGTCGAGGTCGTGCGCCGCGGCCTCGCCCCCTACGTCAGCGGACGCACCATCGACCGCGTCGAGGTCCATGACGTCCGGTCGATCCGTCAGCACACTCCCGGTGCTGACCACCTGGGCGACGCCCTCGTGGGGCGCCGGATCCGCTCCGCCGTGCGCCGCGGGAAGTTCCTGTGGCTGCTGGACGACCACCTCGACGACGCGCTCATGGTGCATCTGGGAATGAGCGGCCAGCTGCGCGTCAGCGCACCGCCCGCGACCGACCCGGCCCCCGCGGGCGGCCCGGGGGCGGGGCCGACGGGCGCCGCGCCCAGCGAGGGACCCGCCTCCGACCCGGTCAAACACCTGCGGGTGCGTCTGGAGCTCGATGACGGCACCCGCATCGACTTCATCGACCAGCGGATCTTCGGCGGCCTCTGGCTCTCGCCCCTGGAGGAGACAGCAGATGCTGCTCCCGCCGGTGAAGGCGACGATCTTCCCCTCATTCCCTCCTCGGCCGCGCACATCGCCCGTGACCTCACCGACCCGCAACTTGATGTGGAGCGCACCGTGGCTGCGATCCGCCGCAGCCGAGCCTCCATCAAGTCCCTGCTGCTGAACCAGCAGGTGGTCTCCGGCATCGGCAACATCTACGCCGACGAAGCCCTCTGGGCGGCCCGCATCCACTACGAACGCCCCGGTGAGAGCGTCAGCGCAGCGAAGGTGCGGCAGCTGCTGGCGGAGGCGAGGGCGGTGATGGAGCGCGCCCTCGAGGTGGGCGGCACGAGCTTCGACGCGCTGTACGTCAACGTCGACGGCCGCTCCGGTTATTTCGCGCGGGACCTCAATGTCTATGGGCGTTCTGGGCTACCGTGCAGGCGTTGCGGTACCCCCATTGTAAGGGAAAAATTCACGAACCGCTCTAGCCACTTTTGCCCGTCTTGCCAGCGGAAACGCTGAACGGATGCTCCCTCTGAGCATGCCGGCTAGCTGGTGCCTCGGCAACGGGGCAGAGTCTCGACTCATCACACATGAATGCACAGCGGGAAGAAACTCTCTTCTTACGTTCAGCCACGCACATACAGCGAGTCGAATCGAGTTCTGCTGGCGGCACGTGACCCGATCAAGAGTTCCGGGCGGCGGCTCGCGTGGGAGCGGTCGACCTTGGAAGGACGGCACGTGCCGGTCCCAGAGGGTCTGATTGGACCACCAGAGCGTGGAGCGAATCGCGCAGACCTCGAAACACCTCAGTAGTGACACGGCGCGCGCACATGGCGGGACATACGAGCGAGTTGACGCGGTACTGCGTCGGACTCGGGCGATAAGATTGCCGAGCGTGCGGTCAGGTTGAACCACTGCGGATTCGCAGGCAGGACTAGCCCGGGCACGTACGCGTAGAAATCCAACGTGCAGGACAGGTGAACAACATGGCGAGGCTCAACCTCAAGGTGATCGAGGAACGCGTTTCCCCGCTGGCGGGTCGTGACTCGTACGACCGCGAGTTCATCTTCAACCTCCTGCTCGCCTACGGGAAACCGCAGAGCAGCATCACGCGCCTGCGCAACGGCGACCTCAACGTCGCTGCCGATCCGGTGAGTGAGGTCGCGCAGAAGAAGGTCGTCTACTTCAAGGAGACCGACGGCGACGCCCTGGCGGTCCTCGAAGGACTGAAGAAGTCTCCTGACGTGGTCTGCTTCAGCACGCGGTTCGTCATCGTCACCGACTACGTAGAGCTGGTCGCGTACGACACCAAGACCGATGAGACCATCGGGTTCCCCATCCGCGAGATCGACCAGCACTTCACGTTCTTCCTCCCGTGGGCCGGGATGGAGAAGGCCCAGTACGTCGCCGAGGCGCACGCAGATGTGAAGGCCGCTGAGCGCATGGGCAAGCTCTTCGACGAGCTCCTGAACGCGAACCCCGACCTCCTCGAACAGCCGCATGGACGCCACGCCCTGAACCTGTTCTTCACACGCCTGCTGTTCTGCTACTTCGCCGAGGACACCGGCATCTTCGCCGAGAATCAGTTCACGAACGCGGTCGGGTCCCAGACTCTCGACGACGGATCGGACACGGCAGAGTTCCTCACCGACCTGTTCACAGCACTCGACACGGCCCAGGCGGCGGACAAGCCCAGCCACCTCGCGGCGTTTCCCTACGTCAACGGCCGGCTCTTCACGATGTCGCCGGACCACGTCGTCCCGAGGTTCACGAAAAAGGCCCGGCAAGAGCTCATCAACGCCGGCAAGCTCATCTGGCGCGAGATCAACCCCGACATCTTCGGCTCGATGTTCCAGGCCATCGTCACGCCCGGCACCCGCAGTGACCTCGGTCAGCACTACACGTCCGTCCCCAACATCCTCAAGACGATCGAGCCGCTGTTCCTCGACGCGCTGAAGGATCAGTTCAACGCATCGCGCGATTCGGTCAAGAAGCTCGAAGCCCTTCTCGAACGCATCAGCGCGATCAAGGTCTTCGATCCTGCCTGTGGATCCGGGAACTTCCTCGTCATCGCGTACAAGGAGCTGCGCAAGCTCGAGCATGCCATCCTCGAACGCCTCGCCGAGCTGGATGACAGGTACCGCGTCCTGTTCGCCGAGTCGAAGATCAACATCGAGAACTTCTACGGCATTGAGATCGATGACTTCGCCGTCGAGGTGGCGATCCTGTCCCTGTGGATCGCGAAACACCAGATGAACGCAGAGTTCAAGGACAAATTCGGCGTCTCCATCCCCCTGATCCCACTTAAGGAAGCGGGGCAAATTAAGCAGGGCAACGCTGCTCGAGTCGACTGGAACGAGGTCTGCCCGAACGACGGCGGCGAGATCTATTTGATTGGGAACCCGCCATACGCAGGGTCGAAGACTCAGACCAAGGAGCAGAAGGCTGACTACGACTACGTATTCAAGGGGCGACCGTACTCAAAGAACCTCGACTACATTGCGCTCTGGTTCGTAAAGGGAGCCGAATACATCGAGGCCACACAGGCTGCGCTTGCGTTCGTCACGACGAACTCGGTTTCCCAAGGCGAACACGCCGGGATCATGTTCCCGATGATCTTCGAGAGGGGCATTGAGATTGGGTTCGCTTATACCTCGTTTAAGTGGGAGAACAACGCGAAGCGCAACGCAGGAGTGACCGTGGCTGTGGTCGGATTGAGGAAGGCGTCGCCTGCGCCCAAGTACATTTATGCAGATGACCTTCAGATCGTGGCGACCAACATCAATGGCTACCTCGCCGACGGGGACAACATGTTCGTGATGAAACGCTCGAAGCCATTATCGGGGCTGCCGGCTATGTCATTCGGAAGCATGCCGAACGACAAAGGTGCACTCCTGCTGAGCCCCGAGGAACGAAGTCGACTCCTTGAATCGAGACCTGACGCGGAACGCTTTATCAAGAGGTTCTTGGGCGCGAGTGAGTACATTTCTGGTGTCGACCGCTTCGCGTTATGGATCGAGGATCAGGACGCGACGCAAGCAGCTGCGATTCCTGAGATTGCCAACAGGATCGAGCGGGTTCGCGCATCGCGCTCGGAAAGCGGCAGGGCTTCGACGAAGAAACTCTCCGCGGTCCCACATCGTTTCGGCGAAGTCCGTTATAAGCCGACCGAGTCGATCATCGTTCCAAGTGTTTCGTCCGAACGCCGCGAGTACATCCCGATCGGATACCTCGGACCGGACACAGTTGTGTCGAATCTGGCTTATGCCGTCTACGATGCGAAGCCTTGGGTCTTCGCTCTCCTGACATCACGCATGCATATGTCGTGGACTCGAGCCGTTGGAGGTCAGCTAGAGACTCGCATTCGTTACTCGAACACGATTGTCTATAACAACTTCCCAGTGCCGCCTCTGTCTGACGCCATGAAGGAGAAGCTCACTGAAGCTGCGCTCCGTGTGCTAGATGTGCGGGAGTACCACTGCGAGAAGGCCCTCGCTGAGCTCTATGACCCGGACAAGATGCCCGATGACCTGCGTGAGGCTCACGCGACTGTGGACGCGATGGTCGACTCGATCTACTCCAAGAAACCGTACGAGTCCGACGAGCAGCGCCTCTCTGACCTGTTTGCGATGTACGAACGTATGACTGCCGAGGAAGCAGCGAAGGCTCCGGCGAAGAAGTCCCGAAAGGCGGCCAAGTGAACGCGCATAAGAAGCCCGTCAACATCGTCGACGTCACCTATGCCCAGACGAAGGCGTCGGTGAACACGGACGCACTGGGCATGCGCGAGATGCAGCAGCGGGTGTTCGCTAAGCGCGACGCCCAGCATCTGCTGGTCAAGGCACCGCCGGCGTCCGGTAAGTCGCGTGCGCTCATGTTTGTGGGCCTGGACAAGCTCTACAACCAGGGTCGCGAGAAGGTCATCGTCGCCGTACCGGAGCGCTCGATCGGGGCATCGTTCGCCTCGACGAACCTCACGAAGTTCGGCTTCTTCGCCGACTGGGCGATCAAACCGGAGCACAACCTCTGCGATGCTGGCTCCTCGGAGGGCAAGGTCGATGCGTTCATCAAGTTCCTCGAAGGGCCTGACGCGACACTTGTGTGCACCCACGCCACGTTGCGCTTCGCGTTCGAGAAACTCGCCCCCGACGCCTTCGACGGCACGGTCCTCGCGATCGACGAGTTCCACCACGTCTCCGCTGACACGGAGTCCAGCCGCCTCGGGGCACTCCTGCGCGACGTGATGAACGGCTCTGATGTGCACATCGTCGCCATGACGGGCTCGTACTTCCGCGGCGACTCGGTCCCCGTGCTCACTGCCGAGGACGAAGCGAAGTTCACGCCGGTCACCTTCAACTACTACGACCAGCTCAACGGCTACGAGCACCTGCGCTCTCTGGGAATCGGGCATCACTTCTACCAAGGGCGGTACACCGATGCGATCGGTGAGGTCCTCGACCTCGACAAGAAGACCATCGTGCACATCCCGAGCGTGAACTCCGGCGAGTCGACGAAGGACAAGCTCGAGGAAGTCGGGCGCATCATCGACGTCATCGGCCACGTCGAGACGACGGATCCGGACACCGGCATCATCAGCGTGCGCCGCCAGGACACCGGGACCATCGTGCGCGTGGCGGACCTCGTCGACGACACGGATCAGAAGAAGCGCGGGGACACCCTCCACTTCCTGTCCCACACGGCTTCGAAGGACCGCGACGCCGTCGACATCATCATTGCTCTTGGCATGGCCAAGGAAGGCTTCGACTGGTCCTTCGCCGAGCACGCACTGACCGTCGGCTACCGGGCCTCGCTCACCGAAGTCATCCAGATCATCGGACGCGTGACCCGCGACAGCCCCGGGAAGTCCCACGCGCAGTTCACGAACCTCATCGCGGAGCCCGACGCGACCCAGGGCGAGGTGAAGGTCTCCGTGAACAACATGCTCAAGGCGATCACCGCCTCTTTGCTCATGGAGCAGGTCCTCGCGCAGAACTTCACGTTCAAGACGAAGAAGTTCGACGCGGACGACTCGAAGACTCCCGGCGAGCTCAAGATCAAGGGGTTCAAGGAGCCGTCGACCGAACGTGTGAAGCAGATCGTCGAGACCGACCTGAACGACCTGAAGGCGACGATCCTGCAGGACGACACGTTCGCCAGAGCTGCTGCTGGCTCCGTGGACGCCGAGACGACGAACCAGGTGCTGATCCCCAAGATCATCCGCGAGAAGTACCCGGATCTCACCGACGCCCAGGTCGAGGAGGTTCGTCAGCAGGTCGTGGTCGATTCGGTGATCAAGAATGGCGAGGTGCGCGAGGTCGGCGACAAGAGGTTCATCAAGATGGCCGAGAAGTTCGTCAACATCGACGAGCTCCACATCAACCTCATCGATTCGGTGAACCCGTTCCAGCGGGCATTCGAGGTCATGTCCAAGTCGGTCACGCCGTCAGTGCTCCGGATCATCCAGGACTCGATCGCTGCGACACGCATCGAGTTCAGTGAAGAGGAAGCGGTTGCGCTCTGGCCAAAGATTCAGAACTGGGTCAAGGTGAACGGTGGCCGTCGTCCCGATCGGCGTGCTGAAGATCCGACCGAGAAGCGCTACGCGGAAGCACTGCTCTTTTTGCAGCGCCTCAAGCAGCAACGCATCGCACAGATGAAAGCCGCCGAGACAGGGGAGGGATGATGACTACTAACGACAACTCTACGCCACCATCCTCGGGCAAGTCGGTTGTAGAGGATGCGTTTCTTCGACTCCTCGATTCGGATGTGGACGGATTGCTCGATGCGCCGCAGAAGCCGAAGAAGGTTACTTCTTCGGACCGTCTGGAAGGGGCGTTTCTCGAGATCGTCGAGTTCCGACGAGAGCACGGGCGGGTGCCGAGCTCGACGACGCGCGAGATCGCCGAGCGGAAGCTCGGGGCGCGCCTCGACGGCATCATGGCGAATGACGAGAAGATCGAAGCGCTCAAGCACCTCGACGAGTTTGGGCTGCTCGATGCGCCCGAACCTCCGGGTTCGTTGGATGATCTCCTTGACAGCGACGCCATCGACGACCTGCTCGACGATGACAGCGGCGTCCTCGATGTCTCGGGTCTCCCCCTCATGCGCAAGCCCGAGTCCCCTGATTCGGTCGCGAAGCGTGTTAAGGCCGAAGACTTCGAACAGTTCGAGCACCTGTTCAAGGCCAAGCACGCTGAGCTCGCCGAGGGTACCCTCCAGCTCGCCAGGTTCACCGGGCTCCACATGATCCGCGAAGGCGCGTTCTTCGTCCTCGGAGGCGTGATGTGCTTCGTTGCCGAAGTCGGTGAGGACGTCGACCTCGTCGTCGGCGGAAAGCCGAAGCAGAAGCAACGCCTGCGCGTCCTCTTCGAGAACGGCACCGAGTCGAGGATGTACAAGCAGAGCCTGATGACGCGCCTGTATGAACAGGAGGGCCAGGTTCTCGCACGGACTGGCGTCGACGCGAGCGAGGTCCTCGACGCGGATGTCGAGAGCGGGCACATCTACGTGCTTCAGTCGCTGAGCGACGACCCCGCGATTTCAGGCCTTCCTGACCTGTACAAGATCGGCTTCTCAACGACGACCGTCGAGCAGCGCATCAAGAACGCCGAGTCGTCGCCGACGTACCTGATGGCACCCGTGCGCGTCGTCGCGGACTACCGCCTCTACAACGTGAAGCCGTCAGCACTCGAGCACCTGCTGCATCGTGTCTTCGCGGCCGTGCGTCTCGACCTGACCCAGATCGACCGCAAGGGCCGGGACTATGACCCCTCGGAGTGGTTCGTCGTGCCTCGTGACGCGATCAATCGGGCAGTCGCGATGATCGTCTCCGGAGAGATCGTGGACTACGTCTACGACCCCGTGAGCCAGCAGCTGGTTCCGCGCTCATGACAGCTCGTGACAACCACCCGAGGGAATGTACTGACTAGCCCAGTCAGTATTCGGTCTTCCATGTAGTAGCGGCGCGCCGTGTCGCATCCGCGAGGACGTCTCTGATCTCGCGCTGGAGGAGGAGTGGAGCGCCGAGACCGTCAAGGTTCTCGGCTGATAGCCATTCCAGCGCCTCACTTCGTGACCCAGGAAGGGGCGGCTCACACGTATACGTGAGATCGCGCCACTTCGGGGGAGTGCTAGCTAGTTGACCGTCGCGAGGAGCTCCGCGGGGGAGACATCAAGCCCGTGAGCGAGCTTGACGCTGATGACGAGCGTCGAGTTGCGGCGGCCCCGCTCCAGGCCGCTTATGTAGGTGCGGTCGAGACTGACGTGGTGAGCGAAGGCCTCTTGAGACGCCCAGCCTCGCTCCTGGCGGAGTTCGCGGAGATGCTCGCCGAATGCGATGCGGTGCGCGGACTCCCTCATATCTCAACGGTTTCGCTACGATGACCATGAGTCCACGGACTATGAGTCACATTAGTTGGTCCGGGGGGTGATCGCGTTCGCGTCAGGCTCCGGGCAATGCGAAGGAGCGAGTAGGGCATGGGGTCAGAAGACGAGTGGATCGACATCGCCGCGGCGGCAGAGCGCGAGTCGTGCAGCCCGCAGGCCATTCGCCGGCGGATCAAGGCTGGGGTTCTGACGGAGCGCATAGAAGCCTCCACGGCTCGCGATGGGCAGCACACGGTTAAGGCTTTGGGCCCGGGTCTCTGAGCTCGACGAGGTGTTCGGTCACGCGGCTCGGTAGGAACATGTTCGAAGGATCCGAGCCACCGCGCAGCCGCTGACACGCGACCAGGAGAGCGCTCTGCGTAAGGTGCTTCCCGACCATCTTGCAGAGAAGCAGGCGAAGCGGACGAGACGTAAGGTCGGCGGGGAGGCCGTGGGGTGCCTACAGGGGATCTTCGTGAAGTCTCGCCAGGCGGGCTGAGCAGCCGGCACTGCTAGAATCGAAGGCGTATGCTCCGGTGACTATCCGGGCCGCCTAGCCCGGACTCCCGGGGCACCACTCTTGTAGGGGGGACGCATATGCCGACCGAGCGGCTGCATCTGATCGAATCCCACGAGTGGTCTGGGCTGTGGTGGTTGCCCGACGCGCCGGATGAGCGCGTCCCGGGCGTGCTGCGATACGACCGTGACGGCGGTGCGGAACTAACGTTAATCGGCACCTTCGAGGACCGGGTCATGACGTCGCCCCGACCAGGCGTGACGCATGTGCATGAAGGCACGCGGTCGTGGGACGTCATACTCGGCGTCGCTCAGAATAGGGAGATCACCCTCCTTGGGTGCATCCCGACGAGCACGAACCGAAGCTTCGGCGCGCGAGTGAAGAGCCCCGACAAGCAGGTGGTTTCGGCTCAATCCGCGCTGATCGGCGTCCACGCGGCGAACGCGGAAGCTGCACTATTCGAAGGACTTCAGATCTCCGTCGAGGATCTCGGCCGCTGGGCGGCAGACGGGGTCTTCTCGTCGTCGATCGGCGGCCCAGGCGGGACGCCGTTCGATGGCAGTGGCTCGATCTGCGCGAAGCCGCTGGAGTCGACGTCGGTCCTGGTCGACGGCACCGAGTACTCACTTGAGCATCTTCGTAATCCTCCGTACGTCGACGAGCTTCGCGGGAGGACGACAGCGCGGATCCGTGACACGGTCTTCCTGCAGGTCGCTCCGCCGGACGCGTGCTCCTTCGAGGAAGCGCTCGCGTCCGCGAAGTCTCTGCAGGACCTGATCTCGCTCGCGACCCATCGTGCTGCCGGGGTGATCTGGCTGCGGCTGAAACTTAAGGGAGACGGGCCGGGGGCCGAACGGCATCCGATGGAGCGTTATGTCGAGGTGCTCTACTCGCCCGCCGCAGTGGGGGAGCGGGATGCAAAGGCCATCGAGCACCACAGAGTGTTCTTCACCTGCAGTGACATCCCCTTCCAGGAGATCGTCCCGCGATGGTGTGCGGTGCGTGATCGCCTCCGGGCCTCGACGGACCTGATCTTGGCGCTGCGGTACGCGCCAGCGCAGTACGTCGAGAGCCGTCTTCTCATGGCGGTCGGCGCTGCCGAAGCCCTCCATCGGGCGCTGGGAATCGAAGAGCTCCCGATGCCGAATGCTGAGTTCAAGAAGATGCGCGAGGCGATGCTTGAGGTCGCTCCGGAGGGTCAGCGGGAGCGGCTCAAGTCCGCGATCCGCAACGACATGACTCTCCGCGACCGGCTGGAGGCTCTTGTCAATCGGCCTGACCAGGAGGCGGTGTCGGTGCTCGTTCCTGATGTTGAACGATGGGCCAGCAGGACGGTAAAGGCCCGCAACGACCTGGCTCACGAGGGACGCACCCCCAGGCACGAGTTCGAGGAGCTAGTCGCCGTCGTCGAGGTCACGGCGGGCGTGGTGATCCTGAATCTCCTGCACGAGATCGGGCTGCCCGCGGATCGTCAGCGAGCGATCGTGAGGGAGCATCCGCAACTCCGGATGATTGCGCGTTGGGCGAGGGCAGAGCTCGTGACGCCCGAAGCGTAAGCTCGTCGAAGGCGTGGACCAGTGCCCTCGATCGCTTCACTGACGGTGTGGCCAGCCCACGTTAGGGAGTCGAGTCCCCATCGAATCACCACTGGAATGACGACTCGACTGGCCATTGGTGAGCGTCATAAACGAGTCGAATGGGGCTACTTCGCCCGCTCGCTGAACGCCTACGGCCGCGAGGGCGAGCCGTGCCCGCGCTGCCGCGCACCGATCCGCCGGCATGTGTTCCAGAACCGTTCGTCGTATGTGTGCACGAGGTGCCAACGCCGATAGAGTGTCCGAGTGCGGCTGGGGACCCAGCCGTGTCGAGTGATGGAGGATCCTTCGCCCATGGACCAGCAGACCCGAGTGATGATCGTGGACGACCACGAGGTTGTGCGCCGCGGCATCGTCGCGGCGATCGATGCCGACGAGCGACTCACCGTTGTCGCTGAGGCCGGCAGCGTCGCCGAAGCGCAGCGCCGCCTGCCGGCCGTGCGCCCCGACCTCCTCGTGGTCGATCTCCAGCTGCCCGACGGCACCGGCATCGACGTCATGAACATCGCCCGCTCCCTGCGTGAGGACCAGCCGATGCTGGTACTGACCTCCTTCAACGACACCGCCGCGATCCGCGAGTCCCGCCAGGCGGGTGCCAGGGGCCTGCTGATGAAGTCGGCGCGGTCGGCGGAGATCACCGGTGCGATCGTCGAAGTCGCCGCCGGCGGCACCATGTGGCCGGCCGGCAAGGACGACGGTGACGAGTTCGACCTCACCCCCGTGGAGTCCCGCATCGTCCAGTTCATCGGCGACGGTCTGCCGAACCGGGAGATCGCCGAGCATCTCGGCATCGCGGAGAAGACCGTGAAGAACCGCATCACCGGCATCCTCCAGAAGATGGGGATGCAGCGCCGCACCCAGGTGGCGGCGTGGGTCGTCGCGAACCGCCGCGCCGACTGGAAGGACAGCTGAGCGGACCTGCTCAGCTCGCGAACTCGGTCGCCCGCCAGGACACCATGGTGCCCGGCTCCAACGGGTACACATCGACCCACCCGGCGTGCCGCCGCGCCCTCGAGCGCATGTTCGCCAGGCCCGAACGCCGCGTCACCGAAGGGTCGATGCCGCGGCCGTTGTCCGACACGTTGACCTGAACCACCCGGTCCACGCCCTCGCGCAGAACCGTCACCGTCACCGCGACCGCTGAGGCGTGGGCGTGCCGGGCGGCGTTCGCGAGGCATTCGCGCACCACCGCCACCACGTCAGCGGTCAGCTCCGGGTTCGTGGCATCGAGGTCGTCCATCGAGGAGTGGAACTGCAGCGACGGCGCGAACCCGAGACCCGCGATCGCCATCGCGCACTCATGGCGGATCAGCTGCGTGAGGGTCAGCTCATCGGATTCGTTGCGCAGCGACTGCACGATGTGGCGGATCTGCGCGATCGAGTTCTCCAGTGACGCCATCGACTGCCGCAGCGATTCCGCGACCGGCCCGTTCTCCCGGAACTCCTGGAACCGTTCCGCGGACTTCGCTGCGGACTCCAGCTGCATGCCCGCCGCGAACAGCTCTTGGATCGCGAGGTCGTGCAGGTCCCGAGCGATGCGGTCCCGTTCGGTGGCGACATCGTCCTCGATGACGGAGCGGGCGCTCGCGTTGTTGAGGGCGAACGACATCACCGAGGCGAGGGCGTCCGCCAGGATCGTGGACTCCCGGTCGAAGGACGCGTCGGCGGTCTGCTCGGAGCCGGCGGGGAACCGCACCGCGATGAGGAGGCCGACGGCGTCGCGCCCGGCTTCCACCACGCGCGTCAGCACCTGCGGGGTGGGGGCTTCGGGGTGGGGC